>CAKZJI010000516.1 GCA_936941515.1 uncultured Propionibacteriaceae bacterium | reverse complement strand
AGAATCTCGTACCGTTCTACCAGCGCATTTACAAGACGGTGAAGGCGAAGTACGGAGATAAGTTCGTCGTTATGGGCAACCCGGGCACTAACACGACTGAGGATGTTCTGAACGCTACAGACATTTTGATGTCGTTCGAGGAGAAGGCTGAGAAGTATCTGAACGATACGGAGGCTCCTGTCACTCCTGATGTGTACAGAAAGTACCCTCCGACACGGTTCTACCATGCGATTCACAATGCTACCCAGGAGCAGACGCGTGCTATTCTGAAGAAGGCCAGTGAGTCTAATGTGGCGTCGATCTACGTGACTGACGATATGTTCTCGGGCGGTGAGGAGAACGCCAATAACAACCCGTGGGATTCGGTGCCTGCTCCGTGGATGATCGACGAGGCTATCAAGTGGACGAATCGTGACCCTTCGGCAGGCCAAGCTAAGGCTATTTTCCGAGGCCCGGCTACGGTCTCTACCGACAAAACTACCCCCCCTACTACCCCCGTTGAATTGACTGCTGTCCAAGGCGGCGGTGTTGAGCTTCAGGGCGGAAAACTCCAGCTAGGGACGGGTAGGTACCGTATTACTGCGACTCCTCAGTATACCCCTGAGACCACCCAAGGCATTGATAATTTCACCGTGACGAACATCACAGTGACCAAAGGTGACGCTCTTTTGGGTAATGAGACGTCTACAGTATATATGAAGGCTGTTTCGCTAGACGTAGACACCACGATGTGGACTGCAAAGAGTGGACAGCCTGAAGTTGCTATCCGCGTTGGCACCAACGCGACGAGCAAAGTCCAAACCCTTGTAACAGTAGAGGAGCTGTAATGGTAAACCCCAACCCCAACTGGCGGGGCGACCCGACGTTCCTGCCTGAAGTACTGAAGCAGTTTGGTGTTCGCGTCCAAGAATGGCCGGGCTGGCGTGATCGCGGTCACGGCGACTTCGGGCGCATCCAAGGCATTGTCGTGCACCACACGGGCACGAACACAGACATCCCCGGCTACATTGCCCAGCACCCAGAACTCGGGCTGTGCAGCCAGATCCACCTTAACCGAGACGGTACCGCGGTCATCACAGGCGTCGGTATCGCGTGGCACGCTGGCACGGGCTGGTTCCAGAACTGGCCTACCAATGCTGCCAACCAGGTCTCCATCGGCATCGAAGCAGCTAGTGACGGCACCTCACCTTGGCCAGCCGCTCAGCTTGACGCTTACTACCGCTGCTGCGCTGCGATTCTCTGGTTCCTCGGCAAACGGGCTACCCCTGATACTCTCCTGGGACATAAGGAGTATTCAGGCGCGGCTCAGGGTAAATGGGACCCAGGCGGAATCGATATGAACGACTTCCGCGCTCGTGTCAACAAGTACATTGACAACCCCCCGTTTGGGGGCAAGAAAGAGGATACCGAAGTGGATTTTGATCGGCTTGATCGCCGCTACCGCTCCCGCGTTCCCGGCTCGACGGTCGATATGACTCCGCTCGACGCCCTCTTGAACGCTGACTCTCACGCTTACCAGACTCTTCAGGTGGTTCTAAGGATCTCCCAGACTCTGAAGGCGTTGAATGAGCGTGTTGAAAAACTGGAGCAACAGAAAGGAGCCTAAATGGCTTTCCCCAAACTCCGTGAGGTTGATTTCCTCGCTGACTTCCTGAACTCTGAAATCGAGAAGCAGAGTTGGTTCCGTGCTAATGCGAATACCATCACCTCCGCTGTTGGTTTCATCGCCACCCTGCTTGCCTGGGTTGGTACTCAGCCGTTTGCTGCGGATGAGCGGGTTCAGGCAGGAGTTCTGATTGTAGGCTTCCTGCTTACAGTCTTCGGTGTTAAACACACCCGAAATGGCTGGTCTGCTTCTCAGATCAACAAGATCAATGAATACGGTGCGGCTGTCCGTTCCGAAGTTCACGATGACCAGGTTGCTCCCTCCATTGGGAACCACGCTGGCCGCTACTAGTAAGTAGATAACCCACTGCATCAGGCTAGAGGCGCCCCCGCCGAAGCGGGGTGCAGCCTGGGTAACACGTTTCGTACCTGAAAGGAGCCTGATAGTGGACTGGGTGACGCACTTGACGAACTTGCCCCCACACCCGGGGCTTCAATGGCTCACCCTGGTACTTCTCTTCATCTTCGGTGGAACCGCCTTGTTTTCGGAGCGCACGTTAAAGGAGCGTTTTGGTGGGATTCCCGCTGCTTTCCAGTGGCTCTCCCGGACAAAGGAAAATAGCCGGAAGAAGAAAGAGGAGTACACAGAGAAGCGTATTCGATCTCTCGAGGAAGGGCAGATCGAACTGGAGAACCGTCTCCAGGAACAGATAACTGAACTACAAAAATCGGAGAGTGAGCAGTTCGAGTACATCCGCTGGGTTACGCGCCTGATGCGAGGCATCGAGCTTTGGGCCGCGGCTAAGGGTCTCGAGCTTCCGCCACCTCCGTTCCAAACATTCGTAGAGTGGCGAGAACAACGGGAGGCTGGTAGTGGCGGCACCACACTTTATCGGCCCGACGTGGGCCACTGACGAGAATGGTGACTGGGTTCTCCCCGAGCACACGCTCGGTTGGGGGATCTTGAATTGGCTTTATAAGTATGTCCTAACGCCTGGTGGCCCGTATGCGGGCCAGCCGTTTATGCCGACGATGGAGCAGGCCCGCTTCATCCTCTGGTGGTACGCCGTTGATTCAGACGGGCGATTCGTCTACCGCTCTGGCACCCTCCGACGTATGAAGGGTTGGGGCAAGGACCCCTTGGTTGGAGCTCTGTCTCTAGCCGAGCTCCTTGGACCTGTGGAATTTTCCCATTTCGACTCGGAGGGCCAAGCGGTCGGCAAGCCGAAGTACGACCCCTGGGTTCAGATCGCCGCCGTCTCGAACGACCAGACACGCAACACCTTCACCCTCTTCCCCTCTCTGATCTCCCCCCACATGAAGGAGGAGTTCGGACTCGACGTCAACAAGACGATCGTCTACGACAACAGGGGTAAGATGATCGAGGGCGTGACGAGCTCACCAATGGCTCTGGAGGGTAAGCGCCCCACGTTCGTGGTGCAGAACGAGACTCAGTGGTGGATTGAGTCAAACCAGGGCAAGGACATGGCTAACGTCATCGCAGGTAACGTGACAAAGTCCGCTTACGGTTCGTGTCGCAGCTTAAGTATTTGCAACGCTCACGTACCCGGCCAGGACAGCGTAGGCGAGGCTGACTGGGACGCTTACCAGAAAGCTCTAGCAGGTGAGGCGGTTGATACCCGCCTCCTGTATGACGCTCTCGAGGCCCCTTCAGACACACCAGTTGGCGAGATCCCGTCGGAGAAGGAAGACCCCGAAGGGTTCGCTGCTGGGATTGAGTCGCTGCGACAAGGCCTGCTGGTGGCTCGAGGAGACGCCGTCTGGCTCGACGTAGACTTGATCATTGACGATATTCTCGACATCCGCAACAAGGTGTCGGAGTCCCGGCGTAAGTTCCTGAACCAGATCAACGCTGCTGAAGACGCATGGTTCTCCCCCGCTGAGTGGGATTCAGGTTACCGCGAGGGTCTGAAGCTCCAGCCGGGTGATAAGATTGCTCTTGGCTTGGACGGTTCGAAGTCGAATGACCACACAGCTATTTCGGCGTGTCGCATCAGCGACGGGGCTATCTTCCTCCTTCAGACGTGGAACCCTGAGAAGCTACCGGACGGGTTGGTTCCCCGCGAGGACGTTGACGCAGTTGTTCGCTCGCTGTTTGAGCGCTACAAGGTTGTAGCCTTCCGATCTGACGTCCACGAGATGGAGTCGTACATCGACGCCTGGAGCAGGGACTATAAGAGGAAGCTGAAGGTTTGGGCCAGCCCCAACAGCCCTATTGGCTTCGATATGCGCGGGTCGCAGAAACGTTTCGCCCTCGACTGCGAGAGGTTCGTCGATGCCATCCTGTCTGGTGAGGCTACTCACAACGGTGACCATCTGCTTCGGTGGTATGTGCTAAATGCTCACCGACACCCAACCCCCTGGGATGCTATCAGCATCCGCAAGGAGTCGAAGGACTCCAGCCGGAAGATTGACGGGGCCGTCACAGCGGTTTTGGCTTTCGGCGCTAGGCAGCAGTACCTGCTTGACCGAAAGACACGAAACGGCACCGGAGGAGGCGCTATCACATGGTAAACCAGCAGCTGGCTGAGATCACTCTCGACCAGGCGTTTAACGAGATGGATAAGTACCAGACGAGCTTTGCGCGGCTCTGGTCTTACTACAACGCTCAGGCCCGAGACATGGCGATCGGCATTGCTACGCCGCCGCAGCTGCGTAAGCTGCTCGCTCAGGTAGGCATTCCTCGTATCTACGTGAGCGCTATCGCCGAGAGGTTGATCCTCGAGGGATTCCAGCGCGGGGATTCTACCACCTCTGGGGATGATGAGCTTTGGAGTTGGTACCGCGCCAACTCGCTTGACTCCCAGATGGTGAACCAGGTTACAGACTCCCTCGTGTATGGCCGATCGTACATCACGATCTCCGCCCCCACTGAGGAAGACGAGGCTAACCCGCTGCGTGTTCCAGACATTCCGGTCATTAAGGTGGAGTCACCCCGTGGACTTTTCGCTAAGATCGACCCCCGAACGGGGGAGGTCTTGTGGGCTGTCCGCAAGGTGTTGGATGACAGCAATCAGGTCGCCTCCGCTACCCTCTACTTCCCGGATCGCACGGAGTACTACCTCCGCGATCAGGGCCAGCTGAAGGTGGTTGACACCGTGCAGCACGGCCTCGGAGTTGTGCCTGTGGTACCAGTGGTTCGTCGGAGCAACAGTGCAGACTTGTATGGCACCTCGATCATCACCGAGGAGATCCAGTCAGTAACCGACGCAGCCAGCCGCATACTCATGAACATGCAGGCCACGTCAGAGCTGATGGCTACCCCTCAGCGTGTGATCTTCGGCGCTTCGGCTAACGAGATCAAGGGCGACACAAAGTCGCCTCTCGAGCTGTACATCAACAGCTACATCGCTATCGAAGACCCACAGGGTAAGGTCGCCCAGCTTAATGCTGCCGAGCTTCGGAACTTCACCGAGGCTATCGACCAGCTGCTTCGCATGGCGGCAGTTTACACGGGCTTGCCTCCGAGCTATCTTTCCAGCTCCTCCGATAACCCAGCTTCCGCTGAGGCTATTCGAGCAGCGGAAACCCGGCTGGTTCGGACCTGTGAGTCTCTGACAGTGCAGTTCGGCGACGCATGGGAGAGAGCTATGCGAGTAGCCCTCCTAGTCATGGGCCGCCAGCTTTCACTAGATGACTTCCGCATGGAGGCGCTGTGGCGCGACCACTCGACCCCGACGGTGGCAGCCATCGCAGACGCTACAGCTAAGAAGTACGCTAACGGC
>CAKZJI010000515.1 GCA_936941515.1 uncultured Propionibacteriaceae bacterium | reverse complement strand
CGAGCAGCGAGGCTGACGGCGTGTCGCTCAAGCCTGCCCAGGGCACGCCCTGGTGGATCTCGCTCGCCTGGGTGCGGCTGGTGAGATGCTCCAAGTCGAGACTTTGCATAGCGGACACCAGGGGGGCGAAGCGCGTAGGCCCGTCGCTGGCGGCGGGGGAGATGTCGACCACCATCAGACGGTCCACAAGCTGAGGTTGGCTCAGCGCGATCCGCATGGCGAGCTTGCCGCCGAGCGAATGACCGATCAGAGCGATGGGGGAATCGAATGTCTTCTCCAGCCAGTGAGAGAGGTGACCAGCCTGACCTTCCAGAGAGAACCCGACCGTCCACGAGGAGTCCCCATGATTTGGAAGGTCCACCAGATGGCAGGTGGCCTTCTCGGCGATCCCGTGTGCGATCCGAGTGAAGTTTTTTCCCTGGCCGAACAACCCATGCAGAAACACCACCTGGGCCGGCCCATCGCCGATGGAGATTGAGTGGATCATCGCTGCTGCCTCCAACAGTGCTGGTGCCAATGACGTCGTTGTTCCACCCCTGACTCGAAACCGAGGCTTGGCTCCTCAGGCCATGCGACCACATGGGTGGTGCCAGGACGGATGGGGCTGTTGCAGCAGGGACAGGTGTAATGCTTCACGGCTCGATCTGATGGGACCTCACGGAACAGGAAAATGCCATCCCGCAGCGTGCGTTTGGCCGTATAACGAGCCGTATTGATCGGTCGCGCAGGTCGAGTGTGCTTTGAGGGGCGTCTGGGCATCAGAACAACCGCTCGTCGGAGTTGTCCAGGCCGCGAAGCGCGTCGTAGTCCAGAAGTTGGCAGTCGATGCCGCGGTCGGCAGCGAGGGTTGCCGCCTGTGGTTTGATCTGTTGGGCTGCGAAGATGCCGCGCACGGGAGCCAACTGGGGATCTCGGTTCATCAACTCCAGATAGCGTGTCAACTGTTCCACACCGTCGATCTCACCACGCCTTTTGACTTCCACAGCAACGTGAATCCCCTCAGGATCACGCAGCAGCAGATCAACGGGCCCTATTGGCGTGTAATACTCCCGCTTCACCACCTGCCAGCCCTCTCCGAAGGCCGAGGGATGCTCGGCGAGCAGGGCCTGGAGGTGTGCTTCCACGCCATCTTTCTGCAGGCCGGGGTCTACACCGAAGCTATGCTCCGTGTCGAGGAAGACCTCACCGAGCACGATACGCAATGTGTCCCCGGACCGGGAGCGAACCTCCCATAGCGCGGTGCCCCCCAACTCCCGCATGGAATCATCCGGTTCGTGAACCCTGAGCGTGCAGGGCGCACTCATCCAGTTCAGGGGCTTGTAGGCTCGGTCGTCGGCATGAACGGATATGGAGCCATCCGCCTTGAGCATGATCAACCGCTTGGCCATGGGCAGGTGAGCGCTCAGGCGGCCGGCATAGTCCACCTGGCATTGGGCAATCACGAGACGCACAGGCCCAATGTAGCCGATGATCTCTCCTAGCTGGCGTCCAGATGAGGCTGTAGGACCTCTCGGTACAGCAGCAGCAGGGCGGCTGCCGTCGGTATGGCGATCAAGGCCCCGATGATTCCCAGTAGGATGCCTCCGATCAGAGCTGAAAGCACCACTAGGGCACCAGGGACTTTGACAGTGCGTTTCATGATCGTCGGATACAGCAGGTAGGCGTCGATCTGCTGGTATATCAGGAAGTAGATGATCGTGGCGATTCCGATGCTGGGCGAGGTGGCGAAACCCACGAGGGCGACGGTGATCATCGCCATCGACGAGCCCACGACTGGGATGAAGCAGAACAGAGCCACCATGAAGGCGAGTGCTAGAGAGTAGTCCCGCAGGCCAATGATGTTCATGAAGATGAGACTGCATCCCGAGGCGATTGTGACGATCATGAACATACCGGTGATGTATCCCGAGACGCCACGGAAGATCTCATCGGCCAGATACTGTGAGCGAGCTCGTCGACTGGCTGGGGCGAGTCGGTAGATGACCTGTTTGATGGCTGGAAGCGAAGCCAGGAAATAGATGGTGAGAACCAGGGTGATGATGACTGAGAAGATGAGGTTCGCCACCAGCATCCCAGCTCCCCAGATTCCGCCGAACAGGTTCTGGACCAGGTCCCCTGAGACGATGTAGCGTCGCGCATTGTCAATGATGTTGTACTCGGCCTCCCACCTGGCCACACGCTCATTGCTGGCCAGCAGCGTCAACCAGTGGGGAATGCGAAACAGCAGTGACTGCACCTGTGTTGTGAATAACGGGACCAGCGAGGTGACGCCCGCGACGAGTATCCCAGCCACTGCCATGGTCACCCCGAAGACCGCAAGGGGACGGGGGACACGGCGCCGAGTGAAGAATTCAACGGCTGGATTGAGTCCCAGGGCGAGGAATAGGGAGAGCCCCACCAGGATCAGGATGTGCTGCACCTGTTTCAGAGCGACAGTCAGCCCTATCGCAGCCAGAACGCCGAGGGCACCGAAAAAGCCGATGGAGAATGGAGAATAGTTCAGCAGCTTCGACTCGTTGTGAACGATGACCGGGGGGACAGGCGGCATCCGCTCTTCTGGGGCCGGCGTGAGCAGCTGACGTGCTCCGCGGCTCGCGTTCCCGAAGGCCCCACTCAGTGCTTTGCGACTGTTCCCGAACAGCCACCCCAATCGGAGACGTCGCCGGCGCATCCGGGTGGAATCCTGCGCCACCTCTGGCTCAGCAGACTCCGCTGACGAGGAGGAGGAACCCGCCTCGGATCCCGTCGTTTGTGGCTGTGCGTCATCTGGGTTCTGCTGGCTGGTGTTCTCGGTTGCTGCTTGACTTGGGTCGGGAATGGTCACTTCGCCTTCTTGGGCGTCCTGAGTTGTGGCGTGGTCTCCTCGTCCACTGACAGAACGAGGGTGTTTTCCATCTCGGGAACAGCCTCCTCAGCCATCGCCTTCAGATTCTGCATGGAGGCCACGATGGAGCTGCGGCGGGCATTGAGAGCAGCGATCTCACGTTCAAGCTGTTCTTTGCGCCAGCCCACCTGCTCCTCCAGCTTCTCCTGCTTTGCGCGCGCCTCCTCCCGCATCGCGGCCAGGGTCTGCTCAGCCTCCTTGGTTGCGGTCAGACGGATCTGCTCGGCCTCCTCAACCGCCAACTCGCGGATCCTGGCGGCCTCAGCTCGTGCCTCCTCAATCTGCTTTGAAGCAGCCTCGGTGTGCTCTCGTGCCTCGGCCAGGATGGTGGCGACGGTCTCCTCGGCCTGCTTCGCCGCTGCCGCCTGTTGCGACAGCGCCGCTGCTGTGGTCTCCTCGGACTTCAACCGAGCGGCGGTGGCGTCACGTTCAGCCTCCTGCCGGATGCGCTCGGCTTCTAGTCGGGCTGCCTCCAACTGGGTTGTGATTTTCTGTGAGGTCTCTTCCAGGAGTGACCTCGACTGGGCCTCGGCATCCACGCGCAGCAGGTGGGCGTCTCGTCGTGCCGCCTCCAGCACTGCCTGACCCGCGTCTGCCTGCTCCTGCCGGAGTTTCCTGAGGCTAGCCAGTCCCGACAGTCGCACGTCGTCGGCCTCCTGCTGAGCTGCCTCCCGCATCGCAGCGGCAGCCATTCTGGCCTCCTGGCGCATTCGATCTGCCTCGGTTTCTCCCAGCCGAATCAGCTCGGCTGCCTGGGACTCGGCTGCCTGGAGTAGGCCACGGGCATGTGCCCCGAGCCTGCCATAGTCCGTGGTGCCCACTTGCTCGCGTGCGAAGCTTGTCTCGCGTCGCTGCTCTCGCAACTGCACTTTCAGTTCGAGTAGGCGCTGCTCCAAGTCGCGCACGTAGGCATCCACGGCCTGTTTGTCGTAGCCGAGCATGGCGTGTGGGAAGCCGCCGACGGCGCTGGCCTTGTCCTCGAAGAGATTGAGGCCAGTCTCCTCATCGATCTCACTACGGGCATCGGTCATGTGTTTTCTCCTGGCTAGCGGCGAACGGTACTGAGCCTACCCCGACAGGGCCGATAGAAACACCGGTGGCGCCAGGCGCGCCACCGGTGTCTTGCGGCCGTGAAATCAGTGAGAGGCCTCTTTGGCAGGCTCCACCAGCTCCAGCAGCACGCCGCCGGCGTCCTTGGGGTGCACGAAATTGATCCGGGAATCGGCGGTTCCGCGCTTCGGCTCGGGGAACAGCAGCCGCAATCCACGTTCGCGCAGCACTGCGCAGACATGGTCGATGTCATGGACACGGTAGGCGAGCTGCTGGATGCCTGGGCCGCCATTGCGGCTCAGCCACTTCGCGATGGTCGACTCCTCGTTGAGCGGGGCAAGCAACTGGATCTTGGCGTTCTCCTCGCCCTGGGCGCCGGTGCCGATCATGGCCTCGGCCACTCCTTGCTCCTCATTGACCTCCCGGTGGAGTTCGCGCCAGCCGAAAACCTCAGAGTGGAACTTGACTGCCTCGTCCAGATCCGGGACCGCTAGACCAACGTGGTCGATACAGATGAACAGGTCTTGGTTCTCCATGAGGATCATTCTTACACCCCCAAACCCAACCTCCACCTGCGGGGGCGGGGTTGGAGCGGATGCGCTCTTGGTCCCATCCGGGGGAGTCCGCGACCCAGAGGGGGAACGTGTCGGGAGGTCAGGCCTGCGGGTGAGCATGAGACGCTGGTGGCGTGTCGTGGAATGCGTCGTGGGCACCGGTCGATAGGCTGCCCTGAGCAGGGATCGCAGAATCGCATCGGCGTGGCGGCGCGTCGAGGCGGGGTCCTGAGGTTTGTCGTGCACACTGGAGAGTGCTGAGTTAGAAGTCCCTTCCCCTGTGAGACTTGGAGGCAACATGGTTGGCTGGCTCAAGAAGGTCCTGATCGTGGTCGGCGTAGCCTTCGTTCTCTTCTATCTGTTCACTCGGCCCGAGGCCGCCGCTGAGGCTGTCAGAGGCTTCTTCGGTGGTTTTGAATCGATTGGGCGTTTCTTCAGCAAGCTCGCTAGCTGACCCTGATGGTTCTGTTCGCCTGGCTCTTGGAGCCTGACATTGAACGACACCTGCTAGTCGAGGAAGACGAGCGGGTGATTGATCAGGTTCGCAAGCATTGGGTGGTGACTTTGCCCTGGTTGGGACTTATGGCTGCCAGCATGCCGATTTTCGTGCTCATGATCCCGGCCCGCGGCCTGTTCTGGGTTCCTATGCTCATCGGCCTGTATGTGCTGCTCCAGGGGCTGTGGAAAGTCCATGTGGCGCACATGGATCGGTTTGTCATCACAAATATGAGGGTGTTCAGAATTCATGGGGTTTTCAACACGCATCTGGCAACTATGCCGATGACGCGGATCCTGGACATCTCGCTGGAGCAGCCGCTCCTGGGCAAGGCCTTGGACTATGGGCATTTGGTCTTCGAGTCGGCCGCTCAGGCACAAGGCCTGCGGGACATTCGCTATGTTGCCCATCCGGCGGAACGTGACTTGACAATCCAACGGGTCATCCAGCGTTCTGGCCTTCGCAAGAAGATGGATATGTCGGAGTCTGATGCGGCCGCAGGCGTATAGAGCCTGCCGATGTATGACAGCGCAGCAGACGTGGGTGAGGGATTGCCCCT
>CAKZJI010000514.1 GCA_936941515.1 uncultured Propionibacteriaceae bacterium | reverse complement strand
CCCCTATACGAAGCGCTGGGTGAAGGTCTCGACCGGCTGACGGTGCAGGATGCCGTGGTGCGGGCCCAGAGCCGTCAAACGAGTGTCGAATGAAACCTCTCTCGTCCCCCCGTGCAGCGCTTTGGGTGATCGTGGGTGTCCTGAACCGGTCGCGCTATGCGTGGACGAAGGGCTGTCCTCGGTGTCAATCCTGCGCAGCTGCGGGTACGTGTTCAGTAGATCTTCGTAGGTGAAGCGGAAGGTGCCCATCATGGAGGTGTCCATCGCCAAGCGGGAGAGCAGGGGCTCCAGCCAGTTCGAGAAACGAATGAGTTCTTCTTGGTTGCCGGGCCTGACTTCCATGTATCCGCTTAATTGGTGTGAATTAGCAAGGTGGTTGATCACGTGGCGGAATGCTTCGACATTGCTCTCGATGTGTTCCACGGTCATGCCCATGAGTGTCGACATGACGTCGATCTCTTGCTCGATGTCCATGAGTGTCGGAAGGTTTTTCAGTTCCTCGAATTCTGTCATGCTCTTCACCTTGGGACGTTGATTGCGATGGTTGGGGGTGTGTCAGGATCAATCCCTCAAAGCCCGATTGATCCGAAGTGTCACATCATTCACCTCAGCCAGTAGGTCTTGTGGGAGGGTCGCATGTGTTTCTGAGAACTGGGAGAGGACATGTCGAACACCCATCAGAATCTCATTCCCTGTCGCACCAGCAGCCACCATTTCAGTGAGTCGACTGGAGGTCTCATCATGCCCTTCGGAGGTGAGCCTGTCCGCCACGTGGCCAATCCGGGAGTACAGATCACTCATCGGTCTACCCCCTCCCTGGAGAGCCTGATGACGTCCACGCCTGCTCATGGCACCACCACTCCTCCGGCGTGGTCCTCGATTCCTGGAGCAGGGCTTGGCCATGTCCCGATCTCGACACTACCAAGTGGCGAGCCAGCCAGCTCGGTGCCAGAGTTTGACGACCTCCTCGCCTTGGCTCTCCCGGATTCCGCCCACCGATGATGCTGCCTCCTGAATCACCTCTGGGGTGCCGAAGATCACCACGCCGCTGACGGGGTGGTTGTTGAGGGGAACTACGGACATCAACCCGATCTGGGGTAGTAACCCGAGTAGGGCTTCCTTGACTGATCTGTCAACGACCTCATGGTTTGCCCCATCGTAAGGCTGATAATCTCGCGTCCCCCACCACAGGAGGCCAGTGGTTGCCTTCACGAAGCGTGGTCCAGCATCCTCGTCAGCTGAGGCTGCCAACCACCAGCCCGAACGTGGTCGAAGAAGCGGTCCTTGCAGCAGGGTGTGGAGGTGCTCTGCCCTAGGGGTGATCTGCCACCATTCCATGCAACGGTGCAGTGGGAAGAAGTCTTGACAAGGCTGGTAGTTGAGTTGCCCAAGTAGTTTGACTGTGGGTACATCGTACTGGCTGGTCCAGCTGAATGGTTCCGTACCAATTCGGTAGCGCACATCGCCAGCGATGAACCAGTGCAAGGTCCCACCCCACGTTCCCATCAGCCGACCGAACAACCCGTCCGGTGCGGCGTCGTCACCGAGCAGCCACAGGGCGTCGACGACACCCTCAATGGGCCGGTAGGGCCACCACGGTTTGCGTTGGATGTCGCGAACCACGAAGGCCCCGTCCCACGGGAAGTCCTCGGGATAGAACTCGGCGTAGTCGTGTTTGGCGTTGTAGATCATGTCACAACCATTCTGGTGCTGTCAGTGCGCCTGAGGGTCGATGGTCAGGATCAGCGGAACGCTGTCCTCGGACAGGTATGGATGACCAGGGTAGTGCTCGACATGCATTCCCACATGCTCTCGGCCATCGTCCAGCAGGAACTGGACCGTGTCCGCGAGCCAAGATCGGGTTTTTTCTGGCCCTTTGAAATAGAGCGTTTCATCGCGGACCTCGACGATCAGTTTGTCGACCGATGCTGAACGCCACTCTAGCGCGTATATCGGAGGAAAATTCCCTTGTGCCGTGGGGGTGCATGGAAGTTTGTCGGCAAGGTTGCTCAGCCAGTCTAGCATTTCCAGGAAGCTTTCACGATCTCCGTCGATGAGTACTTGGGGGAACAAGGAGTTCTGGGTGAGGACAAGCTGGCTCTTCATCTGTCTCTCAGCGGTCATGAGCATTGTCCGAGGTGAATTGGGAATTGCCATCAGGTGTTTTGCTACCCTCGATGCTGCATGCACATGTCATGGCTATTGTGGTTCGGTGTGTCTGGTGGTGGAATCTCTCTGTCATCTCGACTGTCCTCCAATTGTGTTGCTGCTTGGTGGGTGGGGTGCGTGTGGTGCAAGATGCCGGAAATAGGGCTTGCTCAACATGTCGATGAAGAGTTTTCGCATGGTCATGCGCAATTCGCCGTCAGGCCACACGCCAAGGCAGGCAACTCGAACTCGTTCTCCTGGTTGTGGCCAGTGATCCGTTGTGCATAGCTCGGGGTCGTTGTTGACCAGGTTGGAGCGGACTGTTCCCGTGTCTCCAGATTCTTCCAAGGAGACTTGGATTCCTGTGTCTCGGTGATCCACCACGCGGCCCCATTCCGGGGCCGATAGGCCTTGGGGGTGAGAGTCCCGACCGGAGAGTGCTTCTGGTATGTTGCGCTCCAAGGCAGCGAATGAAAGCTTCCCCTGACTCCAAGAAGGCAATCGCTTGACCAAGATGCTCTGTCCCAGGTCGGGCCAGTACTCCTGATTGCGATACATCATGACGTCACTCGCCGAACCCAGCCCTACCAGGCCAACGGCTCCAGAGCCGTCAAGCTGGACTTCATATCCCCACGGATGGTAGGCGAGGACGATTCCACGCTCAATCCTCTTGTCCATGTGTGCTTCCTTTCGGAGACAGCGGCCACAGGTCTGCTGACTCCTTCGGCCAGGGTACGGTGATTGCGAGCAGGTCACCATGGTGACCGATGGCCACCCCGTCAGTGGCCCCAGCCTGCGCAACCAGTCGGCTAAGTCGTGGAACTCGGTCTCGTTGTCTGGTGTCATCCCGAACGTGCCGCCTGAGGAGTCTGCATGCGAACCGTCCAGCCTCTTGATGATGTCGATGAGCTCATCGCGATGTTCCACGAGGTGGTCCATGGGAGCCGGTATTGAAACCTTAGAGGAAGAATTCAGGTGATGCTCGATCCGCCGCCTCAAGCATATGCTGTTTTGTCACGCGTGGTATGACAAGAACTCTATTTAGTTCCATTACCCTATGCTCTCTCAGGTCTTCTTCGATGTCTTGAGAGAGTCGAACCGGATCGTAGAACGTTACAGTGACTTCTCGGTCACCGATACGTGCAGAGGTGTCCCAGAAGACACCCTTGGCTTCGGCCTCCCATGCGTAGTCTTCGAAGTCTTCAGGAAGAGTGAGTTTGATGCTCATCGTGGGTGGCCTCAATCTGTTCTAAGAGGGCTTTCACGTCAGCGTCGTCAAGGATGAAGGGACGCAACAGGTCGCGTAACCTCTGCCCGCCATCCTCCCGCGCCAACTGGACGAGTGTCGGGTCTTGAGCGATTCTACGTGCTACCACCGATTGTTCCGGCCGGTTTCGCCACAGCATCCAAGCCTGCGGGTCGGAGCTTCTGGCTCGTTGCCGTGCTTCCCTTCGGCGCTGTTGCTCGGTGAGGGCTTGGACGTGCAGGTCGATCACGATGGGGGATTGCCACAGCAGTGGGTCGTTGGGTTCGTCGGCGAATCTTGCTTCATGTAGGGCCTTCGCCAACGCAGCCACTTCCGCATCCGAGCATTCTTCCCAGACGATCATGAGAGTTTCCCGGGGAACAACCGAGGTGGCGTCTTGGACTTCGAGACCGTCATGGAACCAGCTCCAGTATGTTCATTACTACAGTGTGGCGAGCCAGCCTGCGCGGTGCCAGAGTTTGACGACCTCCTCACCCTGGCTCTCCCGGATCCCGCCCACCGACGCTGCCGCTTCCTGGATCGCTTCCGGGGTGCCGAAGACGACCGCGCCCCTGACGGGATGGTTGTTGAGGGGCACCACAGACATCAACCCGATCTGGGGCAGTAGGCCGAGGAGTGCTTCGATGACTGATTCATCGACCACCTCGAGCGTTGGTCCTTGGTAGGGCGTGTAACTTCGTGTCGCCCACCACAGCAGACCAGTCGTGGCTTTCACGAAACGCGGTCCAGCATCTGAGTCTTTGGAAGCTGCTAACCACCACCCCGCACCTGGGTCCAAGAGTGGCCCTTGCAACAAGCGGTAAAACTCCTCGGCGCTGGGGGTGAGTTGCCACCATTCTGTGCAGCGGTGGAACTTGGTGTCGTCCTCGTAGATCAGGCGTCCCAGGCGCGTGGTGGTTGGCGCTTCGTGCTGGGTGGTCCAGGTCGAGGGCTCTCTTCGGGCCATGTGGCGACTCGTTCCGGCGATGAACCAGCCCAGTTTCTTGCCCCATGTTTCGATCAGTCGGCCGAACAGGTTCTCCGGTTTGGCGTCGTTGCCCAGTAGCCAGAGGGCATCGACGACACCATCGATGGGGCGGTAGGGCCACCAGTCCTTGCGTTGGATGTCGCGGATGATGAAGGCCCCGTGGAGGGGAAATCCTTCGGGGAAGAAGCCTTCGGGGTAGTCGGTGGTGTCGGTCATGTCAGAGCCATTCTGGGGCGGTGGGGGTGCCGGTGAAGGTTCCGGCGTCGATCCGCATGATCCATGGCCGGAAGGGGTCTCCGGAGAAGACCTCGAGGCGTCGGTCGTCGGAGAGGTGTAGTGCGGGGTCGGCGGTTGTGATGCGGCTTTGGGGTGTCACGTCGTGGATGTGGAGGCCGATCAGGTCGGTTACGTGTTCTTCGATGCCGGGGGTGGCCCAGGAGTAGGCGAGGGTGGTGTCTGGGTTCAGGATTCGCCAGCCTGGCGCGGCGATGAAGACCCAGTTGTTGCCTGTCAGGCGGATGCCGCCGGAGGCTGGGATGGCTTCGCTGATTTCCAGTGGGCCGACCTGTCTCAGTCGTTGGGCGAGTTGTGTGACGACGGGGGAGCCGGGCTGTGGTCCTGCCGCGGCGTCTTCGAGCATCTGTGGGTAGGCGGCTGTGACTTGGTCGAAGGTCACGTCGAATGCCCATGTGGTTTCTGGTGGCCATCCCATCAGGGGGCTGAGTTCGCGGAGCCAGTCTGCGAAGTCGTGGAACTCGGTCTGGTTGTCTGGTGTCATTCCGAACGTGCCGCCGGAGGAGTCTGCATGCGAGCCGTCCAGTCTTTTGATGATGTCGATGAACTCCTCGCGGTGTTCCACGAGGTAGTCCACGGGTATGGCTTTGAGGATCCTCATCGCTGCCAATTCGCCCGAGGCTTCCATCACTGTTGGCATGTTCTGGAACATACGGAAGTCTGTCATGGTCGTTCCTACTGGGTCTCAGGGATGTTCTCTTCTGGGGACAGTGGCCACAGGTCTGCCGACTCCTTCGGCCACGGCACGGCGATTGCCAGCAGGGTGCCGTCGTGTCCGATGGTGACCGTGACATCCTCGGTTGTCAGGTTGACCTCGGGCTGGCCGTCGCCGATCCAGACGGTGAGACGGTCGTCGTGCACCGAACTCGCGAGCGGGAGGGTCATGTCCAGGTCGCGGTTGGCTGGCTCCCTGTAGTCCGGGGTAACTTTCCAGGGCCACAGGTCCCGGTCGATGATGGGTGATCCAGGCTTGGAGGGCACTGCGTGCAGGGTTCGCCCCTGGCCGTCCTCGTGCGGCAGGTCGATGATGACGAATCCGATCAGTGCTCCGGTGTCGCGGTCGATCTTCACCATGGCGGCCAGCCCGGCGGCGCCGGCGTCGGTGGTGGGGTGGCGCACCTCGGGCACGCTTTGCAGGCGCGCGACCAGGCGCTGCGCCCAGCTGTTGACCAGTTGCGTGTCAACGCCTTCCAGTTCGAAGCGGAACTCGGTCGGGCCGCTGTCGCTGTCGATGGTCAGGTCTTGCGTGGGCTGCAGGTACAGCGCCACGCCGGCCACCTGCTGGGCCACGCTTTGCC
>CAKZJI010000513.1 GCA_936941515.1 uncultured Propionibacteriaceae bacterium | reverse complement strand
CAGCCGGGACCACCCTCTTCGAGAAGAGGCTTTACGAGCTGCTCATAACTTGCCCGTAGGCAGTGCAGGTTTCGATAACGTGGGTGACCTCTGGGCAAAAACTGAGGAGGGCTGGCAGGGAGCTATTTCCAGGCCAATCTCCTTCGATTTTTGGTTTTCTAGACCGATGGTGCGGGTATACCCGGCGATTCCGAAGGGTCTTTACATCTCGAAAAAGGAGACGTCCTGCGTAGGATCTTAGTAATCCCAGACACTCACTTCCCCGATCACCACCCGGGAGTGTTCAAAGCGATCCTGGAAGTGATTAAATACCTCGAGCCCGATGAGATCATCCACATCGGCGACCTGATGGACTACCCCCAGCCCTCTCGGTGGACGAAAGGTACCCGTGAGGAGTTCGAGGGCAACATCTACTCGGCGTCGGAGGCTGCCAAGAAGGCTATCCTAGAGCCTCTGCGAGCTGTGTTCGACGGCCCGATCGGAGTGCACGAAGGGAATCATGACATGCGCCCCCGGCTGTACCTCGAGAAGTACGCCCCGGCGCTGTCGCAGACCGACATGCTGAACTTCGAGAACCTGCTCGACTTCGACGGGTTCGGAATCACGCGTCTGCCAGACTTCTACAACGTCGCTGCTGGGTGGATCACCACTCACGGCCACCTCGGCGGTATCCGCCTCAACCAGAATGCTGGCATGACGGCTCTAAACGGGGCCAAGCGTATCGGCAAGAACATCATCATGGGGCACACGCACCGAGCGGGTGTCTCGTCGTTCACCCAGGGTATCGAAGGTCAGACGAACACCATCACGGGCGTCGAGGTTGGGCACATCCTCAACCCGAAGGCTGTTACCTACCTTCGAGGAGCCAGTGGTAACTGGCAGCAAGGGTTCGCTCTGCTGGAGATCGATAAGAACAACGTCACGCCCCGCATCCTCCCGGTGCTAGGTAACAAGGTGATCGTTGACGGGGTGGTGTTCCCCACACGATGACCGAGACAATCGACCTCGACAAGTTGGTGCGGGACGTCAAGCAGACGCTGTCCTACTGCGCTAAGGTCACCTCCCGAAAGTGGGTAGGATTGCTTTCCCAGGAGGAGATCGAGAGCGTGGTGCTGGAGTGGTTGATTAGCAACCCCTCCGCTCAGCGAGCTCTGCTTGAACGCTCACCTGCGGAGGTGAAGAAGCTGCTGTTCTTCCGGTGCAGGCTGGCCTGCTCTCAGGAGCGGATCGACTTCGACCAGTTCAGTGGTAACTGGTGGTACAGCGTGGACGAGGTGAAGATCCTCGCCCAGGCGTGGCCTCGCAACGGGATCACCTCCATTGAGGAAAAGGTGGACCTGGAGCAAGCATTCCACCGGCTGCGCCCCGCGTCTCAGGACGCACTGTGGGAGCTCGTCATCGACGGCACACCCCAGGACGCTAACCAACGGCGCCGCGCTAACCGCGCCATCAATAACCTCACCAACCTGATGAATGCTTCCCGCAACAGCCGGGTGGCTGCTCACTTAGACAAAGGGGGCCGAACAGGCTCCCACCCCATCTCTTAAGGAGACCTCTTGACCGACATTTTCGCACCCCAGGAAGAAGCTCAAACCAACGATGAGGCCCAAGCAACTACCGGCGTGGCTGTTCAGCCCGAGGCGGCAACCGCAGCGCCCGCAACCCAGCCAGCAGCCCGTAAGGCTGCGGTGGAAGACGCCAACAGCAAAGTAGTTGTGACCCTCAAAGGAGGGAAAGGCTACGACGCCCCGTGGGTTGTGCTGCACTGCGACACAGTTGCTGAGGCTAACGCTATCCTAGCTAACGAGGACATTGTCGAGCTGCTGGATCGCACCACTAAGGCTGGCCAGTATTTCGCTAAGCAAGATGGAGCCTCCTCTGCACCGGCTCAGGCTGGTGGTGGAAGCCCCTACGGAGCTCCTCTGAAGCCCGCTAACATCAGCGACAAGGTGTGGCAGCTCATCCAACAGGGCGGCACGCTGAAGCGTGGCAAGAACCCGAGCAACCCCTGGGTGGGTATTGCTCCTCCGAAGGGCCAGCAGGGCGGTATCACCTTCATTAACGACTACAACGAGAAAGACGCTGTGCTGAAGTACTTCGGCTAGTCTCTTACACCCCTCGGCCCGTGGGTAACGGGCCACTCTCGTATCTACCTAAGGATTTCAATTGCAACTGCAACACGTCATTAAAACCCCCGAAACCTTCACCTATCTCCCCGGACCAACGGAACAGGCGGTGGTGTACGTTGGGGATTATTCGGTGGTGGCAAACGTCCAGCTTCAGCCGGGCTGGGAGCTTCCCGCTGGTAGCGCGGTCACTGAGAAGGCTCACGTCTTTTACATTCCCGCTTTCGGACCAATGAATCACCCGCTGACGGCGGCACGCGACCTCGTCGGAGGTTGGCAAGTCACCTACGAGCACGAGACCTACGCCCTCGAGGAGTTCGAAGCGGAGGTTGACGCCCAGTTGACCGGCGATGGTGAGTACTCCGACTGGAACGTAGACCTGAAGGAGGCTCTGCGAGGCCAGACTAAAGGTCTTGTGAAGTACTTGTACTGGCTGTCCCGAGAGTTCCAGGACGCGCCGAAGAGCCAGTTCGTCGAGGCTCAGTTCACGCGCTTCATGGATGATCCAGTATTCGCGGATCTCATTCTCCAGCTTGATGAGTCCCACCGAGTCTGGGGGCTCCGTGACTCCAAGTGACCCTACACTAAGTGAACGAGAGCTGGCATTCAAGCAAGCGCTTCAGCACTTCGGGGTGTACCCCCACGAACCTCTGTTGAAGGAACTTCAGCGCGTGTCTGAGACTGGCCCAGCCCGCGGCAACCGGCGTAAGCTGAACGAGCATCAGGTGGCGGAGATCCGAATGAAGGCGGGGCTCGGTGCCAGCTTCCGAGAGCTGGCCGATATGTTCCGGGTGCATCCATCCACCATTGGGCGAATCGTCAAAGGAGTATACCACCAGTGAAAGAACTGACGTACCTCTGGCAACACCATAAGGCCGTCATCAAGTGCCCCGAAAACGGGGCTGATCTCCGCGAGTTCGCCCAGTGGATTCTCGCCCACAAAGGCGAGTGGATAGCCTGCGACACCGAGACAACGGGGCTCGACATCTTCTCCGCTGATTACAAGTGCCGAAAGGTGCAGTTCGGCGTGGGCCTCGAGGCGTGGGTGATTGACACCGACCTGTACAGCGACTTCAGTTTCATCAACAAGCTGGGGCTGAAGCTGATCTTCCACAACGCCAGCTTCGACTGGTCGGTACTCCGACGATGCTTCGGCGTTCACATCCCCTTCGAACGCATCCGGGACACTAAGATTCTCGCTCACCTGGTGGACCCCCGCCAACCCTCTGAGGGCGGGCCGGGCTTGTCCCTGGAGGACCTGACCCGCTCCTACATTGATGCCGGGGTGGCAGATGACGTCAAGGCGTCGATCGGGAAGATGGCCCGTGAAGCGGGCCTCACCAAAGCAGATGTGTTCCAGCTGATTGACAGCTGGGATGAGAAGTACCTACTGTATGCTGGCATGGATGTCATCTTGACGTGGGGGTTGTTCCAGATCATCCTCCCGAAGGTGCCGAACCAGTCGCAGAAACTCATCCCCTTCGAGCACCGAGTTGCTGAAATCTGCTCTGAGATCTCCTACAAGGGGTTCAAAGTGGATGAGGAGTACCTGGAGTCCCTCATGGCCCGATTGGAGGGCGAGGAGGCTTTCTGGGAGGCTTATGCCTACGAACAGTGGGGGTTGGAGTCAGTCAACTCGAACCGAGAGGTCTCCTCCATCCTGATTGAGGATGGCTACTCCTTCACCGAGAAGACGCCCACAGGCCAGTACAAGGTAGACCAGCGAGCCCTGGAGCAGTTGAGCGATCAGGGAAGTGAGATGGCAGCCGTCGTGTTGGAGGCTCGAGGCATCCGCAAGAAGCGGAACACCTGGCTTAAAGCCTTCCAGGAGAACGCCGACCCCGACGGTCGAGTCCACCCCTTCATCCACTCGCTACAAGCCCGCACGGGCCGCATGAGTGTGTCGGGCATCCCGATCCAACAGCTCCCCTCCGACGATTCCCTCATTCGGAGGGTGCTTATCGCCGATGAGGGCGAGAGTATTATATCCTGTGACTATAAGACCCAGGAGCTTAGGGTCCTCGCCGCTTTGTCAGGTGACGAAAATATGATCAACGCCTTCAAGCACGAGGAAGACCTACACCAAAAAACCGCCGACGCTTCCGGCGTCGATCGCTCGGTGGGCAAGATGGTGAACTTCGCCTACGTCTACGGCAGTGGTCCCCGAAACATCGCGGCTAACGCTAAGATCAGCGTCGAGAAGGCGCGCGAGGTGATCGAGGGCTTCGAGCGGAGCTACCCGAAGGTGAAGCAGCTGAACCAAAAGCTCCAGGACCAAGCCCGCAAGACGGGCGCTGTCATCACCCCCACTGGTCGGGTTCTGCCCGTAGACAAAGACCGCCCCTACTCAGCTCTGAACTACATGATCCAGAGCATCAGCCGCGACGTCACAGCCTCTGCTCTCGTGAGGCTAGCTGATGCGGGCTACCTACCTTACCTCCGAGTGCCCGTCCATGACGAGGTTATCTCCTCCGTACCAGCAGAGAACGCTCAGGAGTATGCAAACCAGATCAGCGCCACGATGGCCCAGAACTTCCAGGGCCTGCTGATCGACACCGACGCAGCCGTCTACGGCCCATCGTGGGGCCACGGCTACATGACCGAAGAAGACGACCCAGACGAGCCTGTAGGCTCGATTAAGGATGAACTATGACCCACTACCTCGACCCCGCACTCTCCCCCTGGACCTCCCTGTACAACTGGGTGCTGTTCATGATGCCCCGTATGAAGGGGACTGGCCGCTGGTAAACCTACTGTAGATACGCGAAAACGCCCCCTCCCGGTTAATCCGGGTAGGGGGCTTTCGTCATGTCTAGGGTCAAGCAAGCTGGGCGTACAGATCGGTAAGATCTGGCTTTGGCACCACATCCTGGCGGATGATCGTCACCTGGTTGATGGACTCAGTGAGGTGCAGCGTACTGATCTTGTGCGATTTAGTCTCGGCGCGACCCTTCTTGAACTGGAAGAGCTGCATGTCGGAGGAGCCTCGGTTGGTTCGCATAATCAGCAGGAGATTACTATCCTGCTGGCCGTTGGAACGGACGTGCAGCGTCCAACCATCCATATGGTAGTTGAACCCATGCTGGGAAGCCTGGTAGCCTTTCTCACCTCGGAGGAGGTAGAATTGGGGGGCCGTCTCAGACATGTAGTAGAGCGAGCGGTTCAGAGCGTCGATCAGCGCCTTGTGGCGCTTGTTCACCTCTGTCTGCGTCTTATTGAACCGCGTGTTGTTCTCGATGGCGTCCTGCTGGAGTCGGTTAATCCGGGACTCCAAGCGGATAGCAGCCTGGTTACGGTCCTGCTGGACAGCCAGCACGCCCAGAATATCGGCAAACACTCGCAGGCGGGCGTCATCCTGGAACTGCTTGAAGATGATGGACAGCTCATCGTGCAGAGCCGGTGTCTGGCCGGGGGTGTTCCACATCTCCTCACGAACCTTCCGGGAAGCCTGCGTGGCGGCGTCGACGTAACTCTCCTGATCCTTCTTGTACTCCTCCAGCTTACCGGCGATGCCGGACCATTGGTCTCGAAGGTACTCCAGGTTGAAGTCGCTCAGCTTCCACTCACCCTTGTGGTTCTCACCCACCTTCGGGTCGAAGATCTGTCGGATCAACCCAGCAACATTGTTTCCGATGTTCTGGAAGAGAGCCTGGAAGCGTCCAAACAGGGGGTTGTAGGAGCGGTTCAGGGGGCCCATCATGCGGACGAGGAGGATGATCGCCGCATCGCGGGCGAGCGGCTTGCCGGTGTTCGCGCTCTCGACGCGGGCCAGTTCGTCGGCCCGGTCGCGAGCCCCGGCGTTGCCGGCTTTGCCGATGGGGCCGGCGATCTGGGCG
>CAKZJI010000512.1 GCA_936941515.1 uncultured Propionibacteriaceae bacterium | reverse complement strand
ACCGCAGCAGCCGAAGCCTGGGATTGTCGTCGGCCCAGTCATAGAGCTCCTGTGAGCCGTACGCGAAGGTGGCAGTGATGGGCTGGTCCTCATCCAGCGCCCCGGCCTGCAACAACCCAAAGAAGCCGTCAGCCATCAACTCCGTCCACACCCGCAGCCCGCGGCTACCCCGCAACGCCCTCAGCACAGCGCCCGGCAAGGCACCGATACCCATCTGGAGGGTGGAGCCGTCCGGCACCATCGCGGCAAGACGTTCACCGACAGCCGCTGACTCGTCGTCGATGGCCCCCTCGGGAGCCACCGGCATGGGAGCGACGATCTCGACGGCAACGTCGATGTCGTCCACCGACAGCACGCCATCGCCGTGGATGAACGGCAAGTTCTCGTTGATCTGGGCCACCAGGATCGCGCCCCGCGCCTTGGCAGCCTCAATCGCGCCGGGCAGCACCTGAACCTCAATGCCGAGGCTGACCTTACCGTCCACCACCCGGGACACCTGGATCGCGACGACATCCGGTGGCAGCGGGCCATCGAAAAGCCTCGGGGTGACCGACAGGCGCGCCGGATAGTAGTCGACGCGAGGATTTCCGCGCAGCCCCGACCCGACGAAGGTGGTCTCGATCCGCACGCCCTCACGGTCCGGCAGCTTGCCAAGCCCGTTGACGATGAACAGTCGATATTCAGGGAGCGCCCGGTCAAGCAGCTCTATGAGGGCACGGGGAGTGCCGAAGCTTCCCTGGGTGACGACGCGGGGGTTCGTGGGCAGCTTGGGCAGTTCCGCAGCCAGTTGCTCCGGGGAGACGATCTTCACTTCTGTTCCTCACAGATCTTCTGTTTCAAAGGTGTTGCAGGCAGCTGGATTACCGGTGTCGAATCCGATCCCCACCCAACGCTGCCGCTGCTGAGAGCTGCCATGGGTCCAGGACTCCGGGTTCACGAAACCACCCTGCTGGCTCTGGATGTGGTCGTCCCCGACGGAACGAGCCGCATCCGTGATGCGCATCAGATCGTCCTTCGTGACCGATGAGATGGGAGAGTTCGGGTCCTTCAGGGTGTTGTTGAAGAACACCCCGGCATAGCAGTCCGCCTGCAGTTCGAGGCGCACCTGGTCGGAGTCCTCTCCTGTGCCGCGCTTGACGGAACGCATCGTGCCCTGCAGGTTCTGTATGTGGTGTCCGAACTCATGGGCTACGACATACAGCTCAGCCGCGTCGCCTCCACTCGCGCCCAGCTGTTTCAGCAGTTTGCCCGCGTATTGGTCGTCGATGTAGACGGTGGAGTCGCCGGAGCAGTAGAACGGACCCATCTCAGTTCGCCCCGTGCCGCAGGCAGTGGCGATGGTCCCGCTGAACAGGTTCATGTCGGCATGTTTGTAGCCTGTGACAGCCTTGCTCCAGTAGTTCTGGACAGCGACCTCATAGACGACCCAGCGGCAGGTGCGGTCCTTGGCGACATCAGAGCCGCGCTGACAGTGCCTCAGGTCGCTGGCCTGCCCTGCCCCCTGGTTCTGCTGCTGCGTTCCCGAGCCCAGTAGGTCGGTGACG
>CAKZJI010000511.1 GCA_936941515.1 uncultured Propionibacteriaceae bacterium | reverse complement strand
GGCGGTTGTCATTCCTTCCGTCGGGGTGATCGCACCGGCGGCCAGGCGGGTGCTGATGAGGTGTACCGCCCAGCAGATCAGCAGCAGCGAGAAAGCACCGTCGAGGACGATGATGACCACCTGATTGCGCGCCAGGAGACGCATGATTGCGCGACGGTTCGTCTCACCCTGGGCGCGTAGGCGGGCCTCGGTGCGGGGGCCCGCTCCCAGCAGGCGGATTGGGATCAGGTTGCGCAGGGCGTCAAGGTAGTGAACGGTGAGCCTGCCGCGCTCCTTCCGGGATGCGGCTGATACTTTCCGGAAGAGTCGCAGGAAACCTGCGATGGCTAGGGGAGCCAGGGGACAGGCGGCCATGATGCCGAGGCCCAAGATGGGATCAATGGTGGTGACGTACGTCAACGCCAGGAAGGGTATGCACAGGGCTGCGATGGTCGCTCCCAGGTATGTCTGCCGGTATTCGGTCATGCGCTCGGCATTGTCGGTCATCAGGGTTACCTGTTGCGCCGGTGGGACTGTCCCGGTGGGCAGGCGGAGGGCATTGTGGAAGTGCGTTGAGAGCAGTTTGGTGCGCAGATGCCGCTCTTCCTGGCGGGCGGAGCGTCCTCCGGTGAAGACCTCGCCGAATGCGCAGCAGGCGGCTGCGACGATGCAGACGGCGAGCTGAGCCCACGTGGATTCGCTGGGGTAGGGGCCTCCCCAGATGCGCCCGAGGGTGATGAGGGCAGCTCCGGTGAAGGCGGCTGCGCCGATCCGCAGTGCGCAGACGACGACGGTCGCTCGTCGGCCGTATTGAGTGACAAGCATCGTGACTATTTCCTGTTTCTTAGGTTTTGTTAAGCTCTCGCAACAGGGTGTCTCAAAGATAGCGGATCGGTCGCTTCTGGCCAACCCCCTCGCGCCTCGTAAGGGTTCGCGGCGAGCAGATTCGGGCGTTGGGGGAGACGGTGGTTGGCCTCTAAGCCTCAGAGATTCTGCTCGGTTTTCGAGTCCTGGGCGTCGTCATGCTGGCTGGTGCGCCTCGGCGGGTGTGTCGGGCCCTCTGAGAGTCTGGCGACGGTGGGGTCGGCGCTCCGATGCGAGGCCCGGCAACGAGAGACGCGGCTCCCCGCCTCCGGGAGATGCGTTCGCGAAACGCCGTGGTGAGCGGCAGCGGAGTTTCCCGACGGCGTGTGCGTCCACTACCGCGGCGTTTCGTGTCTGGGACTGAGGCCTGTCTGAGTCGCCAAGGCCGTGGCGTGTTGCTGCAGATGGGGGCTGGGACTCGCAGCTGCGTGATGTTTGGCGCGCGCGAACCGCCTGATGGGACTGCGTGAGGGGATCAGGGCGACGAGGTTGCGTCGTTCTTCGGTGTTTCGTGTCCGGGGGTGGCCGCTCAGGGATTTTGCCTCGGCCTCAGTGTGGCGTACAGTGTCTGCGAGCCAAAGACCGCAGGTGACGTTAAGTCTCAAATCCTCGTCGAGGAGCCCGCGCAGGTGATCGCAAGCAAGCTGACGGCAGAAATGCTCTAGGCCGCGCTCCGCGCCACCGGCGGCGGGGTTTCTTTCGTTTCTGGGGTCAGAGGTGACCCAAGTTATGGAAGGAGACCCAATGGCGAGGCCGGACAAGGCAGCCAAGGTTGCGGAGCTGAGTGACAAGTTCACCAACTCTGCTGCCGTGGTGCTAACCGAGTACCGCGGTCTCACCGTCAAGGACCTGCAGGAGCTGCGCCGGTCCTTCGGTGGAGACGCCACCTACGCCGTTGCGAAGAACACCCTGGCTGCTATCGCGGCCAAGGAAGCGGGCATTGACGGCGTCGAGCAGACGCTCACAGGGCCCACTGCTTTCGCCTTTATCACTGGCGACATCGCCAAGGTGACCAAGGGGCTGCGCGACTTCGCAAAGGCACATCCGTTCCTGGCTATCAAGGGAGGCGTTCTCGAGGGCAAGTTCCTCGACGCCAAGGCGGTCCTCAAGCTTGCCGACCTCGAATCCCGCGAGGTCCTGCTGTCGAAGATGGCTGGTGCCATGAAGGGCAGCCTTGCCAAGGGCGCTGGCACTCTGGCAGCTCCGCTGTCAAAGGGTGCCCGTCTCCTCGGTGCTCTGCAGAGCGCTGCGGAGGCGAATCCAGATCTGATCGGTGGGGTCGGCACAGCGCCGGCTGCCGAAGCCAAGAACGAGGACGTCGCTGCTGGCGACGTCACCCCGGCCGAAGAGGCCTAAGCAGCAGCCGCTGCGGAAAAGAAATCCGTCGCAGCTTGACTGCTTGCGATGCTTAACCGAAAGGAACGCCCATCATGGCGAAGCTCACCAAGGAAGAGCTCCTTGACGCCTTCAAGGAGATGACCCTCATCGAACTGTCCGAGTTCGTGAAGCTGTTCGAGGAGACCTTTGACGTCACCGCAGCTGCTCCGGTTGCCACTGTGGTTGCCGGTGCACCGGCTGCCGGAGGTGGCGATGCCGGCGCGGCTGAGGAGGCCGAGTCCGGCAAGGTCGATGTCGTCCTCACCTCGGGTGGCGACAAGAAGATCGCCGTCATCAAGGAGGTGCGCGCCCTCACCAGCCTCGGCCTGAAGGAGGCCAAGGACCTGGTGGAGTCCGCTCCGAAGCCTGTTCTCGAGCAGGTCGAGAAGGACGTCGCGGAGAAGGCCAAGGCCGCTCTTGAAGCTGCCGGAGGCTCCGTCGAGATCAAGTGATCTTGGCCGGGAGATCCGCAAAAAACCAGACTGGCTCGTCCCTTGGGGGCGGGCCAGTTTGTTGTTCTCCCCAGCATAGGGTGCCAACGATTGAGTGTTTAGTGCGTGGAGCTATGGGAGGGGATGCTCACGGCGTGAATGCCGTCTGTAATGTCGAGGTCAGGGGGGGTGGGCTGCGAGGCGGCGTTTCGCGCTCGTGGAGCGTGCATGAGAGCCTCGGGTATCGTCAAGGGAGTGAAAGGCCGCCGAGGTATGGGAATGCTGTGGC
>CAKZJI010000510.1 GCA_936941515.1 uncultured Propionibacteriaceae bacterium | reverse complement strand
TCCTCTTCGGAGGCGACGACAGCAAGACCACCGACACCGAAGCTCCCGCAGAAGCCACCCCCGCAAGCAAATGATAGACACCCTCGCCATCATCCATCGCTACTACCCCGAGGGTAGCGACATCGAGCGCGTACTGCGCCAGCACGCCGAGGACGTCACGGGCCTGGCCCTTGAGCTCGTCGATGCGCACCCCGAGATGGGGCTCGACCGCGAGTTCGTCGCAGAGGCGGCGATGCTCCACGACATCGGGATCTATCAGACCAGTGCACCCGAGATCTTCTGCACGGGCAAAGCTCCCTACATCCTACACGGCTACCTCGGAGCTGAGCTACTGCGCTCGTTGGGTCTGCCTCGTCACGCTTGGGTCGCTGAGCGCCACACGGGTAGCGGACTTACTCCCGAGGAGATCGCCGCAGATGCGATCGCCGCCGCCCGGGCCGGATCGGTCTTGATCCGCCGCTTGGCAAGATCGAGGCTGCCGATACCGCCGCGACCATGGCCCGCATCACCGCCGTCGCCGATTACGCGCCCATGGCCGGCGCCGACCTGATCATCGAAGCCGTGTTCGAGGAACTGGGCGTGAAAGAGCAGGTGTTCAAGAAGCTCGACGAGGTGGCCAAGCAAGGCGCCATCCTGGCCAGCAACCACATCGCCACGATGGATCCGGTGGTCATCCCCGCGATGCTGCCCCGGAAGGTGACCTTCCCCGCGAAGCGTGAGCTGTTCGAGGGCAACAAGGGCATCGGATCAAAGATCGTGGCGTGGTTTCTGAAGGCCATCGGGATGGTTCCCATGGACCGTGGAGGAGGTCGAGCCTCGGCGGCTTCCCTTCGAGCCATATTCGAAGTGCTGGACAGTGGCAAACTGGTTGGCATTTTCCCGGAGGGGACCCGTTCCCCGGACGGACGTCTCTACAAGGGCAAGACCGGCATGGCCCGCATGGTGCTCGCCTCAGGGGCCCCCGTGCTGCCGGTGGGGCTCGTCGGAACCCAGACGGTGAAGGGCTTTCTCGGGATTCCCTGGGTGCGGCGTCCCATCGTGATTGTGGGAAAGCCCCTCGACTTCTCTGATCTGCAAGGCATGGAGAGTGAAACCCGGATCCTCCGCTGGGTGACGGAGGAGGTGCTGGCGGCGATCCAGGAGCTCACCGGCCAGGAATACGCCGACGTCTACGCCACGCGCGTCAAATACGGCGACCTGAAGGAGACGGGGTCCGACGAGTTCCTGCTTCCCCGACCCGGCGGCGGACCCAGACCGGTGGTGACGGACGAGTGAGCTTGGGGCCGCCTCCCACCTCAGCGCGCCTGGGCTGGCTCCAGGCGGCTTCCTCCTGGTTTCGCAAGGACTACGACGTTCTGGGACGTGTCTTCGTCGTCACATCGACGGTGCGGATCGTGCTGGGCATCCACCTCTTGGTGGTGAATCTCTGGGTCGTCTACCCGAATGCCCACAACAAGGCCGGTCTTCTCGCAGCATTGGCGGTTGCCACCGCCTGGACCACATTCGTGACAATGCTGCTTCGGCGTCCCACGGCACGCAGCCTGTGGGTCCATCTCGCCGACGCCGCGGTCACCTGTTCGCTCATCCTGGCAACCCCTCTAGTGACACACCATCCATACGCTGACCTGTCGCTGGCGATCTTCTGGATGGCAGGCTGCTCGCTCTACGCGGCTGTTCTGCGAGGGCCGGCAGTGGGCATCGCATCCACCGTCGCGACGTCCATGGCGATGTTCGCCACTCCTCCACGGTTCACACTGGCTCGCTGCGATGTGTCCCTGGCGATCCTCCTGATGTCGGTCTGCGCCGGTGTGCTCATCACGCAGTTCAAGCACACCATCACTGAGCAGGAGCGGGCGAGAATTCGCTCCGTCGCACTCGGGGAGCGGGAGAGGCTCGCGAGAATCGTGCACGACGGGGCTTTGCAGGTTCTCGCGCTGGTGGAGCGGGAGGGACCCGACCTGGGACCCCGGGGAGCTCGTCTGGCGGAGTTGGCGCGACGATCGGAGAACCAGCTGAGAAACCTGATCAGGGATCGCGAGATCATTGATGAGGCCACCACCATGCACGTTGACTTGGCTGCGCAATTGGACAAGTATCAGAGTGGGACCGTGACGGTGTCGACGATGGCAGGCAACGTCATGGTGCCGAGGCTGATCGCTGAAGAGGTTGAGGCCACTTTGATGGAGGCCCTGAAGAATGTGGACAGGCATGCCGGGCCGGGTGCCAAGGCATGGGTGTTGCTGGACCAGGAGGACAGCTCCGAGATCATCCTCTGGGTACGTGATAACGGTGTTGGGATGGATTTGTCGGAGGTTGATTTGGCTGGCGATCGCGGAAGGCTTGGGGTTCGCAACTCCATTGTGGGCCGGGTCGCTGCCCTCGGGGGAACGGCGACTGTCAAGTCCAGTCCTGGCTTGGGAACTGAGTGGGAACTGCGGTTCCCGGTGAGGGTCGGTGAGCCGTGAGCGGCATGGAGCGTAGCCGCGTGATGCTGGTGGATGACCACCCAATGTGGATTGATGCACTTGGTGAGGACCTCACGGAGGAGGGCTTCGAGGTCGTGGCCTCGGCCAAGAACGGCACCGAGTGTCTGCAACGGGCTCGCGCGACGCGCCCCGACGTGGTGGTGATGGATTTGCAGATCCCGGACCCGGATGGTGCAACCTGCACGGAGCTGCTGGTCCGGGAGTTCCCCGACCTCCAGGTGTTGGTGATGTCCGCCAGCGGTGAGCGCGACGATGTGCTGCGTGCGATGAAGGCCGGCGCCAGAGGCTACCTTGTGAAGTCAGCGTCGAAGGCTGAGCTCATAGAGGGCGTGCGCCGCACCGCTGCCGGGGATGCGGTCTTCACCCCGGGACTTGCAGGGCTGGTGCTGGGCGAGTTCCGTCGCATGGTCAACGTTGCCCGCAGCCACGATGACGATGGCCCTGTGCTGACCACGCGGGAGGTGGAGGTGCTTCGCCGGGTGGCGAAGGGCCTGGCCTACCGGGGGATCGCCGAGGAGTTGTTCGTCTCCCACCGCACTGTTCAGAACCATGTGCAGAACGTGTTGCGGAAACTTCAGCTGCACAACCGTGTCGAGCTGACCCTGTATGCCATCGACCAGGGACTTCATGACCCAAACCAGTGACAGGTGCCACGTCGCTTTGAGGTAGTCTTCCCGCCATGTCATCTATGATGTCCCGGGCCGAACTGCGCTCTCTTCCGTTGGTCCAGCAGCCAGAGTATCCGGATGAGTCAGCGCTCGACCGCGTGATCGACACGATGGAGCAACTACCGCCCCTGGTGTTCGCGGGGGAATGTGACGATCTGCGTGAGCGGCTGGCAGAGGTCGCGGAGGGCAGGGCATTTCTTCTGCAGGGTGGGGACTGCGCGGAGTCCTTCGAGGCTGTGACCGCCCAGAACATCAAGGGGAAGCTGCTGGTTCAACTCTCCATGGCAGTGGTCATGACCTACGCCGCGCAGGTGCCGGTGGTGAAGGTGGGACGCATCGCCGGCCAGTACGCCAAACCTCGCAGTAAGGACACGGAGACCCGCTCGGGGGTCACCCTCCCCAGCTACCGGGGGGATGCCATCAATGGTTTCGAGTTCTCCGCCGCATCACGGATCCATGACCCGGAGCGCTTGGTGCAGGTCTACAACGCCTCCGCGGCCACCCTCAATCTGGTGCGGGCCTTCGTCAAAGGCGGTTTCGCGGATCTCAGGGGAGTTCACACCTGGAACCGGGATTTCGTCGGAAATTCGACGACCGAGGTGGCCTATCAGCAGCTGGCAGCGGAGATCGACCAGGCGCTGGCGTTCATGGTGGCCTGTGGCGTCGATGACAGGGCCCTGTCCACCATCGACTTCTACGCCTCCCATGAGGCTTTGCTCCTAGAGTATGAACGTGCTCTGACGAGAGTCGACTCACGCTCCCAGCAGCTGTACGGCTGCTCCGGGCACATGCTCTGGATCGGGGAGCGCACCCGGCAGCTGGACGGCGCGCATGTCGAGCTGCTGCGTCGCATCCGCAATCCGCTGGGAGTCAAACTCGGTCCGACGACCACACCGGAGGACGCCATCGCGCTGGCCGATCGCCTGGATCCGGACCGGGTGCCCGGCAGGATCACCTTCATCACCCGGATGGGTGCTGGCAGGGTGCGTGACGTGCTCCCGAGGGTGGTCGAAGGGGTGGAGTCCACTGGCCGCAAGGTTGCCTGGGTCTGTGACCCGATGCACGGCAACACCTTTGAGGCCGCCAATGGGTACAAGACCCGGTCCTTCGATGATGTGGTGGAGGAGGTTCGTGGATTCTTCGATGTCCACGATGCCCTGGGCACGTGGCCGGGTGGCCTGCACGTTGAGCTCACCGGCGATGACGTCACGGAGTGCCTTGGGGGAGCGGTCCCGCTGGGAGAAGCCGACCTGGCCAACCGATACGAGACGGTCTGCGACCCGCGGCTGAACCGCAACCAGAGCCTGGAGTTGGCCTTCACCGTCGCGACACGTCTGAAGGAGGGACGCAATGGCCGGTCTAATCCGGTTCAGGCCTTCCAAGCCCGTGATCTCTAGCGCCGCGTGACGGAAGTTCGTCAGTGGGAGGCGGTCCCGGGGTGGATGCTGTGCCACGGCAGCCGAGCGAAGCGATACTGGGCGTACCGTGAATGAGGTGAACGAAGCCAGGCGCGCAGCGTCCGGAGCTGAAAGACACCCAGGGAAACCTCCCCACTCCATGGTTGACCCCGCGGCTTTGCGGCACGTGTCGTGCTGAGGCGGCTCAGTGTCTGCGACGTGCACGTCGCCGCAACTCTTCGACTAGGGCGTCGAGGCGCTTCGTGCGACCACCGGGCCAAGCCGTCAGCAGCAGGGCAGTGACTACCAGCGTGCCGCCGGTCAGCACGTGCCAGGACAGATGCTCCATGCCGAAGCCGATGGCGAATCCAGCCGCCCATACGGGTTCCGAGCACATGATCACCGCTGACGTGGTGGCTGGCACATAGCTCTGCGCCCAGCTCTGCAGGAACAGAGTCACTGCGCCGCAGAAGATCCCCAGATACAGGATCGGCAGCCACACATCCCACGATGAGGGCATGTGGTAATCCACGAAGGGCATGAACAGCAGGGCGCCGCCAGCGCCGCTGAGCGCCTGCATCAACGTCAGAGACTGGACGGTCTCGGGCTGCACCCAGCGGCCCAGCAGCACGATGTGCAGGGCGAAGAACACCGCGCTCAGCAGCGTCAAGGCAGCGCCGAAGCCGAAACCGGCCTCGCCGCTGCCGTGCCCCATCGCCAGGATGCTGATGCCGCTCACCGTCAGGAAGATCGCCACCCAGATACGCCGTGTGGTGCGCTGCTTCAACAGCAGCGGCGTCAGGACAGCTGTGAACACCACATAGCTGGCGGTGATGAATCCCGACAGAGACGGGGGAGTGTATTCGAGACCCACCATCTGCAACGCCAGACCAGAGTTGAAGATCAGGCCCAGCGCAGCTCCCTGCAGACAGGTCGCGCGCCTCATCCGCAGATGAGGCAGGAACGGAGGCAACAGGCACAGCGCCGTCAGCAGAAGCCGGGAGATCAGCAGGTCCGCAGGAGTCATCGCCGCATAGGCGCCTTTGGCCACCACCACGGTTGAGCCCCAGGCAGCTGCCGCGAGGAGTAGCGCGGCAGGTGGCAAGACATGGCGATTAAGGCTCACGAGTTTAGCTTAGAGGCTCCGCTTCTGGGCCGGTTCGCAGGGGAGTGCGGCAAGCGCGATTATGGCAAGACGGTGTGCTGTGATCAGGATTCGTAGACTGTGATGGTGCTGCCCTTTGGAGCCTGAGAACCTGCCTTCGGGTCGGTGTCTGAGACGAGGCCAGCCCCGATGGGGAAGGCGGGATTGGGCTTGACCTCCACCTCGAAACCAGCGGCCTCAAGCGTCTTGCGGGCTGTCTCAGTGCGGTGGAAGCGGACATCAGGCACCGTCACCATCTCAGGGCCCAGAGACCTCACCAACTTGATGGTGTCACCTTTCCTCCCCGTGCCGCTCGATGGGGTCTGCGAGCTGACCATGCCCTCGGCGACGGTGGTGGAGTGCTCCTCGGAGACCTCCACAGTGAACCCCAGCGAGGTCAGCTCCCTCTGGGCGGTGTCGACGCTCTGGCCGGTGAAGTCCTTGATCTTCAAGGGCTCCGGTCCCTTGCTCACCACGAGGTTAACGGAGGTTCCAGGGGGAAGCATTGCGCCGGCAGGCTCGCTGGTGGAGATGATCTTGCCGGACTCAGCCTCCGCCGACCACACTTCCTTGACCTCACCCACCTTCAGCTGAACCGACTCGAAGGCTGCGCGGGCATCATCGACCGTGAAACCGACGACTGCGGGCATCGCGTAGCGCTCCGGGCCCTTCGAGATCGTCAGGGTGACCTTGCTGCCCCGGGGGGCTCGCATCCCCCCAGAGGGGTCTGTCCTGATGACCGAACCCGCTGCCACGTCCTCGGAGTATTCATCCACCGTCGTGAAGTCCAGGTCGTTGGCCTGCATGGCCTTGACGGCCTGCTCACGGGGTGTGCCCACCACGTCCGGCGTCGTGGTGAAGCGCCCGTGCCCCCACCACCAGAAGCTCAAGCAGACGATGACGGTGA
>CAKZJI010000509.1 GCA_936941515.1 uncultured Propionibacteriaceae bacterium | reverse complement strand
TGCATGTGTTAAGCACGCCGCCAGCGTTCGTCCTGAGCCAGGATCAAACTCTCCGCTGAAAACAAAACCAACCCACCACCACACACAGCAGCAGCAGACCAGCAAAGAAATCAAACAAAGAATCCAAACACTGACAAATCCTCAAAAGAATCCATCAAAGAATCCCACAACAACACCCCCACAAAAACATGAAGGCATCACTGCAAAAAATATGGCATTGACTATAAAGCACGCTGTTGAGTTCTCAAGAGACGGACGCTGCCGTGTTTGGCAGCCGGGCAAACTTTACCGGATCAGTTTCAGATGTCAAATCCGAACCTGCGTCCTGTTTAGTTGTGCCCAGTGAATCTGCTCCCATTTTCAGGAGCTTATTCAGCTTACTCCCTTTTCACCATCCGAGCAAATCCTCAGAACTTGCTCTTCTGGGCTCGCCAATCCCGCAGAACCTTGAGTGGGATCTCTCTGATCGCACACTCGTCCTGCGCGTTGACGGTGGGTTTCCCCTCGGTGCCTGGGTCCCAGGCGGGCCTTGGGGCGAGTGAGTACATTACACGACCTTCCAGCACATCGCAAGTCGGGGTCTGATCACGTCTGCGGGACCGGTCTCCACACCATGATGACGGGCCCTGCACGTCTGCCTTCCCGACCTCAGAGGGTCGCCGCGGATGCCCCTTCCACAGCCTCAACAGGCAGCCCATCCCTGCCAAGGAGAAAGGTCTGACCAGCCTGATCCAGGGCCCTCTCGGCCGGGGAGCCCCGGAAGGGAGCATGCTTGTGGGTATGAGCGAGAACCAGCCAATTCGTCAACGCATCCCCCTGAAGGGCATCTCCAGCAGGTCCTGGGAGCATCCGGCCGACCGCGGGGCGCTGGTGGCGCTGCGCAGATTGCAGGGTTTCGACACCGTCATCCGCAAGCTCTCAGGCTTCCTGAACGAGCGCATGGTCAAGATGCAGCTGCTTGGCTCCTGCGTACGAGTCACGGAGCGACAGTTCCCCCAGGTTCATCGGCTGTACTCCGAGGCCGCCACGACGCTCGACGCCCCGTCGCTGCCGTCGCTGTTCGTCCAAGCGGATCCGACCTACAACGCAGTGACCATCGGAGTCGACAGCCCCAAGATCGTGCTGAACTCCAGCCTCCTAGAGCTCCTCGACGACGATGAACTGCGTTTCGTACTGGGTCACGAGCTCGGCCACGCCCTGAGCGGTCACGCCCTCTACAGGACGCTGCTGACCTACATCATTTCACTGACCGCGTCCCTGTCCTCCGTGCCGTTCGGGACCATCGGGTTGCAGGCCATCCGTGTGGCCCTGGCAGAGTGGGCGCGCAAGTCAGAGCTCAGCAGTGATCGGGCGGGGCTCCTTGCCACACAGGACCTGCCGTCGGCCATCAGGGTTCACATGAAGATGGCCTCCGGCGGGCGGCTTCAGGATCTGGATCAGACTGAGTTCCTGTCCCAAGCCCAGGAGTACGAGGAGTCAGAGGATCTGCGTGACTCGGTGATGAAGCTGCTGCTGGCCGAGAGCGCAACACATCCCATGAGCGTGGTGCGGGCCGGGGAGCTGCGACGCTGGGTGGACTCGGGAGCCTATGCCGACATCCTGGCGGGCAATTACCCGCGTCGCAGCGAGGACAAGGACGCCAAGATCTCCGAGGAGGCCGCTGCTGCGGCGGACTCCTACACGAAGTCGTTCAATGAGAGTGAGGACGCCTTGGCGAAGCTGCTGCGCGATGTGGGCAGTGGCGTGAGCGGCGTCGGAAAGTGGGTCGCAGGAAAGTTCCGAGGTAACTGAGGACACCTGCCGATCACCTGGCAGGACAGCTCCCGGTGGCAAGGCGTCTTCGGGTGACGCCAGGCTGGGTTGGAGTGACACGGGCAGACCCGGGATCCGGGAAGACTTGATTTCGATACATTCACGATATATCGTGAATGTATCGAAAGAAAGGATCGATCATGACTAGGCATCGTCATTCACACGGGCACCGGCTCGATCACCAAGCCCACGGCCCCTTCCAAAGCCTGTTCCCCCTCGCAGAGCATCCGATCCCCGGCGGGCACGGGGAAGCCGATGACTTCCATGGCCGGCGACGCGGCCACAGGCCACCGCCGGAGGCTCCCGAAGGCCCCAACATGCCACCCCGCGGAGGCCGCCCTCCCTTCGGTGAGCCACCGCATCATCAACATGGCGGGCGAGGGCGTCGTCGTGGAGAGGTTCGCACCGCTGTGCTGCTGCTCCTCAGCGAGGAGTCCATGCACGGATATCAGTTGATGCAGACCATCGCAGAGCGCACCAATGGCAACTGGTCGCCCAGCCCAGGTGCGATCTACCCAACCCTCAGCCAACTTGAGGACGAGGGTCTCGTCGTCGTCGACAGCAGCGGCGGCCGCAGGCAGGCATCACTGACGGAAGCGGGCCAGGCTTACGTCGCCGAGCACCGCGAGCAGTGGACCAGCCCTCTCGTCGCCGGCGACGGCCCCAAGCTGAGGGAACTCATGCACTCATTGGGTGACGCTGTGCGCCAGGTTGGCCGCAACGGCACCGATGGGCAGCGGAAGCAGGTCGCCAAGGAGCTTGCTGAGACCCGTCGTCGCATCTACCTCATCCTGGCTGAAGCCGAATAGCCTCCGCACCAAGCGCCCGTGTCCACCAGCCAACACCCCGCGACCACCCGGCTTGATCTCCGAGTCGAGAGTCCTCTCCGGAGTGTGATCAGCTACCCCGAGCCCAACCACTCATGCCCGGAGGGAACACCCGGCACAGCCACGAGCAAAGGGAAGCCCGCCCCCTAGGGGTTAAGAGGGGGCGGGCCGGGTGTTGTTTTCCCCTGAAGCAGGATGCGGGGTGGGGTCCGATCCCACTCCAGGGAAGCTGCCGGGAAGGGCAGGATGTCTTCAGTATACGCTGTTGGACAAGCAATATCCACCACAGGTGACAACAGGTGCGGCCAAATCATCGGCTTGGCCTCTTCGGCCTCTTTTCTTGCCTTGGCTGACAGGTTCGATCGACATTACGTAACAAACGCGCCGCTCACAGACAGTATTGCGCATAATCGAAGAGATCCATTCAGCCACGTCCCAGGACACAAAGCAATCCCCGGTCGGCGTACGCCGGTCGGGGATTGCTACTGCCTGTGGGCCTAGCTGGACTTGAACCAGCGACCTCATCCTTATCAGGGATGCGCTCTAACCGCCTGAGCTATAGGCCCGCAACGACGGTGAACTTTACAGCACCCGCCGCTGAGCTGACAAGTTGACGCTGCTCAGCTCTCAGTCCTCCGCCAACGTGACCTCCAAGCCGCCGATCACGGCCGCCGCCAGGTTGTACAGGAACGCAAACAGTGTGGCCACCGCCGTCATGATGACGACGTCCACCGCCGCCAGCACAGCCGCCAACCCGATGACTCGGCCGCTATTGACGAAGTTCTCAATGTTGAACTTGTTCTCCTCATCACCGATCAGCTGGGTCATGGTGGAGTTGATGGCATCCAGGGCGCCCGACCCCACAATCACCGACCACAGCACCGCGACGATGACCACCAGCATGATCCCGAACGCGATGGAGAACAGGAAGCTGGTCTTCATCACCGACCAGGGATCAATGCGGGCAAGCCGCAGCCGGGCCTTCCTCGTACGGCGGACTCCACCCACCTTCCCTGCGGAATTACCCCCCGTATCAGGCCTGACAGTTGCACTGGCCTTCGCTGGGGTACCCCAAACGCCCCCACTCTTGACCGCTGCTCCCGCCTCGCCAGCGCCCACCGCCGACTTCTGGGCGGCAGAAGCCTGTCCTGCCTGGGCTGCCTGCTTCAGCTGGCTGGACGCCCCCGCTGGTGCGGCCTGACCGACGGCAGGCCGCTGCCCAGGGTTGCGCTGCGACGTCCCGGGGTTCGGAGCCTGACTGGGAGCACCGCCCTGCGGTGGCTGGCCCGGCTTCTGAATCACAGGCGACGGGGCAGCCCCCGGATGAACGATCTTCGCCTGAGACTGCGGTTTCCCACCACCCTTCACAGGTTGCATCTTCGCCGTGGACTCGCCGCCCGCTGCGGACTCGGAGGCGCTCCCCGAAGAGTTTTTCGGCGCGAAACTCACGCCCGGCTTCCCATCCGCACCCGGCCAATGGGGAGTCTTGTCACTCATCGCCGTCTACCTCCTCGGCCACATCGGCCTGTTCGACTTCTGTCTGGTTCACCGTACCTGGTTCCGGATCCGAATCGGGAGCAGAATCCTCATGCTCCTCAACCGCGGTAACCGTTTCCGGGTACAGGGCGATCACCGCTACCGCATCATCGCCCCTGACGCTCACGAACTTCACACCCATCGTGTCGCGGCCCTTGACCGGCACATCGGCGACGGCTGATCGCGCCACCTGACCGGACTGCTTGATGGAGATCACCTCATCACCCTCGCCGACGATCAGCCCGCCGACCAGCGACCCGCGGTCATCAGTCAGCCGCATCGCCTTGATCCCAAGGCCGCCACGGCCCTGCTGCCGGTACTCGGCGACGGCGGTGCGTTTCGCGAACCCTCCGTCGGTGACGGTGAACACGAACCATCCGTCCAGCTCCTCATCACCCCGCAACACTGCCATCGACAGCAGCTCATCACCCACGCGGAACCGCATGCCCGTCACCCCAGAGGTCGCGCGACCCATCGGTCGCAGCTGATCATCAGTGGCGGGGAACCGGATGGACTGCCCCTTGCGGGAGATCAACAGCACATCATCCGAGGCCGAGCACAGTGCCGCACCAATCAGCTCGTCGCCCTCCTCACGGAAGTTGATGGCGATCACACCCGCCTGCCGCGGCGAGTCGTAGGAGCTGAGCGCCGTCTTCTTCACGAACCCGCGACGGGTGGCCAGCAGCAGATAGGGGGCGTCGTCGTAGCTACGCAACGTCAGCACCTGCGCGATGTGCTCATCCGGCTGGAAGCTGAGCAGCCCCGCAACATGCCCGCCCTTCGCGTCACGTCCGCCCTCCGGAAGCTGCCACACCTTCGTCCGGTACACGCGCCCCAGGTTCGTGAAGAACAGCAGCCACTCGTGGTTGGTGGCCTTGAACAGGTGCGCCACCTCGTCGTCGGCCCGCAGCGTCGCACCGCGAACGCCCTTGCCGCCGCGTTTCTGGACGCGATACTGGTCAGCGCGGGTGCGTTTGGCGTAGCCGCCGTGGGTGATGGTGACCACGACGTCCTCGTCGGGGATGAAATCCTCCTCTGAGAAGTCACCGTCAGCGGCGACGATGCGGGTGCGCCGCTCGTCGCCATACTTGTCGGTGATCTCCTGCAGCTCCTCCCCGACGATGATTCGCTGCCGTTCCTCAGAGGCCAGGATGTCCTTGAGGTCGGCGATGAGACGCTCGATCTCAGCCAGACGGTCGATGATCTTCTGGATCTCCATCGACGCCAGCCGCCGCAGCTGCTGATCCAGGATGAACCGGGCCTGCAGCTCGTCGATGTCGAGGAGCTTCTGGAGTCCCTGCGAGGCCTCCTCGGCAGTGCGGGAGGCCCGGATCAGGGCGATGACCTCATCCAGCATGTTGAGGGCCTTGACCAGGCCACGATCCAGATGGGCTCGCTTCTCGGCCTCCGCCAGCTGGAACGCGGTACGCCGCCGGATGACCTCGATCTGGTGCTTCACCCACAGGGAGATGAACTGGTCGATCCGCAGCGTGCGGGGAACGTCGTCGACGAGCGCCAGCATGTTGCAGCCGAACGTGTCCTGCACAGCGGTGTGCTTGTACAGGTTGTTCATGACGACACGCGGCTGGGCGTCGCGTTTCAGGACGATCACCAGACGCAGGCCCGTGCGGGCGGAGGTGTCGTCACGGATGTCCGCGATGCCGGTGAGCTTGCCGGCGTTCACCAGCTCCGCGATCTTCGTGGCCAGGTTGTCCGGGTTGCACATGTAGGGCAGCTGCGTGATGGCGATCATCTGCCGACCGGAGGAGTCCTCTTCCAGATCCATCACGGCCCGCATGATCACCGACCCACGGCCTGTGCGGTAGGCGTCCTCAATGCCCCGCCTGCCAACGATCAGCCCGCCACCGGGGAAGTCGGGACCCTGGATGCGGGCCATGCATGCCTCCAGAAGCTCCTCCCTCGTCGCCTCCGGATGGGCGAGGGCCCACTGGACAGCGGCATTGACCTCACGCAGGTTGTGGGTGGGAATGTTGGTGGCCATCCCGACCGCGATGCCTGTGGAGCCGTTCACCAGCAGGTTCGGGAACCGCGACGGCAGCACAACCGGCTCGGAGTCACGGTTGTCGTAGTTGGGTTTGAAGTCGACGGTGTCCTGCTCGATGTCGCGGACCATCTCGACAGCCAGCGGAGCCATCTTGCACTCGGTGTAGCGCATGGCCGCGGCCTTGTCGTTGCCCTGAGCCGAAGTTCCCCTGCCCGGCGACCAGGGGATGGCGCATTGCCCACGGCTGTGCCAGGCGCACCAGGGCGTCGTAGATCGCGCTGTCGCCGTGCGGGTGGTACTGACCCATCACGTCGCCGACGACGCGCGAGCACTTGTTGAAGCCGCGGTCGGGGCGGTAGCCGCCGTCGAACATCGCGTAGACGATGCACCGGTGCACCGGCTTCAAACCAGATCGG
>CAKZJI010000508.1 GCA_936941515.1 uncultured Propionibacteriaceae bacterium | reverse complement strand
AAGGACTGAAAACACATGGCTCGTTACACCGGCCCCATGACCAAGAAGTCCCGTCGCCTCGGGACTGACCTGGTTGGCAACGACAAGGCATTCGAACGCCGCCCGTACCCGCCCGGCGTGCACGGCCGCGGTCGCACGAAGGACTCCGAGTACTCGCTGCAGCTCAAGGAGAAGCAGAAGGCTCGCTACGCCTACGGCGTCTTGGAGAAGCAGTTCCGCCGCTACTACGAGGAGGCCGACCGTCTCCCGGGCAAAACCGGCGACACCCTGCTGCAGATCCTTGAGTCGCGCCTCGACAACGTCGTGTACCGCGCTGGCTTCGCAGCAACCCGCCGCCAGGCCCGCCAGCTCGTCGTGCACGGCCACTTCCTGGTCAACGGCCAGAAGGTGAACATCCCGTCGTACCGCGTCAAGGCTCACGACATCATCGACGTCGCCGAGAAGTCGATGAACCTCCACCCCCTCGTGGTGGCACGTGAGACCCACGGCGAACGCAACGTTCCGGCATGGCTTGAGGCCCGGCCGAATCGCATGCGCATCCTTGTCCACCAGCTCCCCGTCCGTGAGCAGATCGTGATTGACGTTCAGGAGCAGATGATCGTCGAGCTCTACTCGAAGTAGCCGACGACCCCAGGCTGGCCGGTATCCGCCGGCCAGCCATGTGCTCGGGTTTCCGGGCCCAATGGCTGGAGCCGCTCCGGCCATGTAGTTCGCGTCATCAAATAGCGGGTGGCGCGGGAAGGATACACAATGCTCATCGCACAGCGTCCGACTCTTTCGGAGGAAGTGGTCGCGGAGCACCGCTCACGGTTCGTCATCGAGCCCCTGGAGCCGGGCTTCGGCTACACCCTCGGCAACTCCATGCGCCGCACCCTGCTGTCGTCCATCCCGGGCGCGGCCGTGACCTCGATCAAGATTGAGGGCAACCAGCACGAATTCTCCACACTGGAGGGTGTCGTCGAGGACGTCACCGAGATCATCCTGAACCTGAAGGGCCTGGTTCTGTCCTCCGAGGAGGACGAGCCCGTGGTCATGTACCTCCGCAAGGCCGGCGCCGGTGAGGTCACCGCCGCCGACATCCAGCCTCCCGCTGGCGTCGAGGTTCACAACCCCGAGCTGCACATCGCCACCCTCAGCGAAGGCGGCAAGTTGGAGATGGAGCTGGTGGTCGAACGCGGCCGCGGCTACGTCTCCAGCGTGCTGAACAAGGACCCCGACGCTGAGATCGGCCGCATCCCCGTCGACTCCATCTACTCTCCGGTGCTGAAGGTCAGCTACAAGGTGGAGGCCACCCGTGTCGCCCAGCGCACCGACTTCGACCGTCTCATCATTGATGTCGAGACCAAGCGCTCCATGGCCCCCCGCGATGCCGTCGCCTCGGCTGGGCGGACCCTGGTGGAGCTGTTCGGCCTGGCCCGTGAGCTCAACGTGAACGCCGAGGGCATTGAGATGGGGCCGTCGCCTGTGGATGAGCAGATCGCCGAGTCGCTGAGCCTGCCCGTCGAGGACCTGAACCTGTCGGTTCGCTCCTACAACTGCCTCAAGCGTGAGGGGATCCACACCGTCGGTGAGCTCGTCGCCCGCTCTGAGGAGGATCTTCTGGACATCCGCAACTTCGGGTCCAAGTCCATCCTTGAGGTGAAGGTCACCCTGCATAACCTGGGGCTCTCCCTGCGGGATGCCGCGCCTGGCTTCGATCCGATGGAGGCGATCGAACGCTACGACGAGGAGCATGGAGGCGAGGAGGCTGACCTCGACGCCGAAGCCGACGAAGACTACGCCGAGACCGAGCAGTACTGAGAACACACACCGAGCGCTGCTCGGGACGAGACCGAAAGAATCTGAGAAATGCCTAAGCCGACCAAAGGCCCCCGACTGGGCGGTTCCCCCACCCATGAGCGCCTCATCGTGCGCAACCTGGCCACCCAGCTCTTCGAGCACGGCCGCATCACCACCACCGAGGCCAAAGCCCGCCGCGTCCAGCCGGTGGCTGAGAAGCTCATCACCAAGGCCAAGCGGGGTGACCTGCACTCGCGTCGCCTGGTGTTGCGCTCAGTGACCGACAAGGACGTGGTGGCGAAGCTGTTCGAGGAGATCGCACCCACCCTGCAGGGTCGTGACGGGGGCTGCACCCGCATCACCAAGATCGGCATCCGCAAGGGAGACTCTGCCCCGCTGGCTGTCCTGGAGCTGGTGACTGAGCCTGTGACGCCCAAGAAGAAGGTGGGCAAGCCGGTCGACGAGGAGGAGCCTGCGGCAGAGGCCGAGGAGAAGGCAGACGAGGCTGAGGCTGCTGAGGAGGCATCCGCCGAAGACAAGGTGGATGAGGCTGCTGAGGAGGCATCCACCGAAGACAAGGTGGCTGAGGCTGCTGAGGAGGCATCCACCGAGGACAAGTGAGTCAGGTGATTGCGGAGCGGGGAGGAGACCAGCCGGGTTTCCTCCCCGCTCTGTTGTGCTCTGTGGGATCTACCGTGGCGGCCCTGCTGCGAGATTGCACGCTGCGGTGCCGCCGGGCAGCCGGTGACGGTTCTGAGCTACCAGATCGTAGACCCTCTCACTCAGCCAGCTCAGGCCGGGAACGGTCATGATCCGGCCGGCGATCCTCCAGGGCAGCCGCGCTGTGCGGAGGATGCGGGCGATGGCCGCAGCCCCTGCACACGTGCGGGAACCGTCGACCACGTGGAGTCGAGCCTGGCACTCCTTGGCTGTCAGGCCGTGCTCGGCCAGGTCCGCCGACTGCCACGCAGTGGGCTGAAATCGTGCCTGGAAGACCGGGCCAGCCAAGGCAGCGACGGAAGACGTGCAGAAACCGCAGTCAGCGTCATAGAGGACGAGCAGAGTCATCTCCAGGGGCTCCTTCGGATCAGTCAGGATGTGCCAATTCGACCATGCCAGGGCAGCTCCTTCAAGATCTGCTGAGAGAAGGTGTTGGGATTGGAGCAGACAGGGGCATCTCAGCCTTTGTCCCGCCGCGTGAGGGCCTCGGGGGCCTCAACGTGTTGGATCAGTTCCGGCCCGACGTGGTTGAGGTGTCGGACAAGTGGACACTGTCCCCGGTGGGTAGATGGGCGGCGAAGCGTAACGTCGGCTCCGTGCTGTTCAGCCATGAGCGGCTCTCCGACATGTTGGCGATGTGGGTCAGGCGCCGGTTCGGGGTGGAGGCAGTCGTCAGCGCGCTCAACCGTCGCTTGTCGAAGAGGTTCGACGCGGTGGTGGTGACCAGCCAGTTCGCCGCAGACGAGTTCGAGGACACCAAGGCACGCTTGGAGCTGGTGCCGCTCGGTGTGGACCTTGAGACCTTCCATCCCGAGAAGGGAAGCCCTGTCGACGATGGCGTGTTGAAGCTGATCTACGTCGGGCGTCTCAGCCACGAGAAGAGTCCCCAGCTGGCCGTCGCCACCGCTGCCGAACTGCATCGCCGCGGGCATCGCATCCGCATGGACTGCTACGGTGCTGGTCCTGACCAGGCCGAGCTGGAGGTGATGGTGAGCGATGCCCCCATCCACTTCCACGGCTTCATCGCGAACCGTGACGAACTGGCCGAGCGGATCGCCGCTGCCGACCTCGCCCGCGCCGTGTGTCCCGTGGAAACCTTCGGACTTGCCGCGCTGGAGGCCCTGGCCTGCGGCACCCCCGTCGTCACAGCAAACCGGGGTGGGGCATGCGAGTTGGTAGACGCCACCTCCGGCATCTCAGCTCCTCCAGAGCCGACGTTGCTGGCGGATGCCGTCGAGTCGCTGCTGCCCAGGCTCGGACCTAAGATGCGGGCTGATGCCCGAAGCCGAGCTGAGAGATATCCATGGGAGAAAACCGTGAAACGCATGCTGGGTCTGTACACCCGGCTGGCACGTGAGGCGTCCTACCGGTTGCTGTGAGGATTCCTGAGGGGGAGATGAGAATCGGCAGACTGTGGCTGTTGCTGCTCCGCCTGGAGGTGGTGACCTGGCCATCGCGCGCGTGGCGGGGGAGCGTACCCATCACTCCGCCTGACACCTGTGGGAGCATCCTGAGACCTCGCTGCGGAATGGCTGCTGCGGCTGGCCCCGTCAGTGCAACACAGCGCTGCGGGAGCTGGGATTCCTGCGAGACCGGTCCATGCGGCCCGAGTGCCAGGCGGGCTCAACCCGTGGTGGCATCGGGCACACCTGGGTGAAGGCGATCATCGACTAGGTGTTGTCATCTTTTGTTTTTGGCTGCGGTTTTTTGTTGTTCGACTGGGAGTGCTTTGAAAGCCCCCATGGCGT
>CAKZJI010000507.1 GCA_936941515.1 uncultured Propionibacteriaceae bacterium | reverse complement strand
CCTTCAACGCGAGATCCATCAGCTCGTCCGTGGTGTCACCCATGGCCGAGATCACGATGATCACGTCGTTGCCGTCAGCGCGCGTGCGTGCGATCCGACGGGCGACGCGCTTGATGGACTCGGCATCCGCCACCGAGGAGCCACCGAATTTCTGAACAATGCGTCCCACGCGGAACCTCCTTTACCGAGGAGGAAGGCTACCGGAGATGCGCCGCAATCTCCCAGCCGCGTCCCCGTCGCGAACATCGGCTGCGCCTGCCGCAGAATGTGACGAGGGGCCCTGCCGCGCATACGCGACAGAGCCCCTCGACGGGGAAGGCGTGGAAGTCAGTTGGACTCCCGGTCCCCGTCCAGGTCGAACCAGCCGTCCTCCCAGGTCTGGGTCGCAGCGGCGGTGGTGTTGCCGACGGGACGGCCCACGGCCGCGTACTTCTCGTAGGCTCGCGCCAGATAGGTTTTGACGGTGCTCAGTGAGATCGCCGGGTTGAACTGGCGGCCAATGGCCTTGATCGGCACACCCTCCGAGGCAAGACGCAGGCAGCGCAGCTCGTGGGCGGACAGGGCGGGCAGCTCGGAGGCGTCCTCAATCAGCGCCGCAGCCATGGCCGACGATGGAGACCAGCCGGTCTCATGGATCTCTCTGAGGGTTTCGAAGTGCTTGTCCGGCGACTCGTCCTTCAACGCGAGCCCACGAGCCCCGGCGCGCATGGCCAGGCTGATGGGAACGCGACGGTGGTCGGCGGTGAACGCCAGGCAGGAGATGCCCGCCTGGCTGAGAATGCGGATGGTCTCATGACCGGCCAGTTGGCCGTGCAACATGAGATCCACCATTGCCACGTCGGGGTGCTGTTCCAAGCACCAAATCTGGAACTCCACGGGGTTCGTGCTGGTGTAGGTCACCTCCAACTCCGGATAGTCGCGACCGAGGGCCGCAATGGCACGACAGATGAACTCATGGTCATCGAGGACGGCCACCTGGATGCTCACGGCTTGTCCTCCTCACAGCTGAATTGGGTGAAATCTGGATCTGTAAGAAGAATTCTGGCACCACTGAGGCGCGCCTGTCGCATCTCGGAGAGACCCGGCTCCGCGACGGTGGCCACGAGAGTGCCGCCGCGGCGTGTGATGGTGAGGTGTTGACCGGGTGTTGCGGGGTCCAGCTGATTCAGCAGCACCGCGAACCGCGTGGCCTCCACAGACTCCACCTCTTCCACGTCTAACAAGCAGCTCCAGCCGGTGCGACGCAGCCGGTCGAGGGCTGTCGCCAGGTGTGTTCCGTCGGGCCACAGCCGCAGTGCGTCGCGCAGCCGGGACTCGACATGCCGGGCCTCAACCTGCACTGCGGGGTCGGCAGGATGCACCGCACCGGTATACAACCCGGTAAACAAGGGGCCGCAGATGCGATCCAGGGCGGTGATCCACGCCTCCTGCTCCGCGACCTGCTCGCTCTGGATCTGCTCGGCCAGCTGCTGCTCCGTCCGGTCTGCGTGGGAGGCATGGGCGCGCCGGGAGACCGCCGAGGTCCCCAGCGTCAGTGCCAGCGTCACCACCCCTGTGATGACGATGATGCTCAAAGAGCCCTCATGGGGTG
>CAKZJI010000506.1 GCA_936941515.1 uncultured Propionibacteriaceae bacterium | reverse complement strand
CCCCCGAACTGCTTGGCATCACGGAAGACGAACTCCAGCTGGAACCGGGCGCTGTACAGCGCCCGGATCTCCTGCGCCGGCATGGTCGTGTCCGTACTGCACAGAACCACATGCGCCTTCACCTGACCCTTCCGGTCCAGACGCTCGATCACCACCACCCGCAGAAAGCGGGCAAAGTGAGGAGCCCACACCACCCGCGTCCACACCCGCTCCTGAGCGTCACCCGGGACGCTCTGCCACCCGCTCCAGTCCTTGAAGTCGACCTTGCCACCCCACTTCCGCCGGGCACCCCGGCGTGTGGGATGCGCGCCAGTGAACGGGTAGAGCAGGTTGAGGTGGGCAGGCACCCCATCGGCGGCAGATGGGTCGAGTCGGGCCCGCAGCTTTCCCAGCAGCGGCTCCATGTCCGAGCATTTCAGCATCAGCGCAGACTGCCGATATACGAACAGGGAACCGCGGGCAACTTCCATAGTCCCATCCTATGATCTGTTGCCCCGGCATGGAGCCGGTTACGCGGAGGTGTCCGCTTTCCCGCGCCCTACGTGGGAGACTGATCGGGTGAGCATTCGGGAGATTTGCAACCAGTTCAGCGATCAGCTTGTGGCCCTTAGACGCGACCTGCACCAGATCCCGGAGGTCGGGCTGGATCTGCCCCAGACGCAGCAGCGTGTACTGAAGGCTCTTGAGGGGCTGCCTCTGGAGATCACGCTCGGCAGGAGTCTCAGCAGCGTCGTCGGGGTGCTGCGAGGCACCGCACCTGGCGGCGGGGAGCGTCCTGTGGTTCTGCTGCGCGGCGACATGGACGCCCTGCCGGTGGTCGAGAGGTCAGGTGAGCCCTTCGCATCAGTCAACGGCAACATGCACGCCTGCGGACATGACCTGCACATGTCGTTGCTGGTCGGCGCAGCGAAGGCTCTCAGCGCCTGCCGGGATCAGCTGGCCGGGGACGTGATCTTTCAGTTCCAGCCCGGTGAGGAAGGGGTGGACGGCTGCCGCCACATGCTGGAGGAAGGGCTGCTTGATGTCGCGGGACGTCGACCCGATGCCGCCTGGGCCATCCACGTGTGGGCGGCTGGTGAGCCGAGCGGCGTCTTCTCAACGAAACCGGGGGCGGTGATGGCCAGCTCCGACGTCATGAAAGTCCGCGTGGCGGGTCGGGGCGGCCACGGATCAGCCCCGCACCAGGCCGCCGACCCCGTTCCGGCTCTGGCGGAGATGATCACCGCCACCCATGCGATGGTGACCCGGCATTTCAGCATCTTCGATCCGGTCGTGGTCAGCGTCGGGCGCGTGCAGGCGGGCACCATCGCAAACGTCATTCCCGAGGACGGCTTCTTCGACGCAACGTTCCGCACATTCTCCGACGAGGCCCGCAGCAGGCTGCTCGCCCTGTGGCCGGAGCTGCTTGAGGGCATCGCCCGTGCCCACGGCGTCGGTGTGGAGTACGAGCTGGTGGAGCAGTATCCCGTCACCGTCAATGATGAGACCGAAGCGGATCACGTCGCAGAGGTTGTGGGCGAAATCTTCGGCTCTGAGCGTCATGTGCGTTGGAGTTTCCCACTGGCTGCTGCGGAGGACTTCTCACGGATTCTGCAGGCAGCTCCCGGATGCTTCATCGGGCTTTCCGCATGTATGCCGGACCTTGATCCCGCCAGCGCCCCGGTGAACCACTCCGCATACTGCCGTTTCGACGACTCGGTCCTGGCAGATGGAGCCGCCCTGCTGGCGGAGTTGGCGGCCAGGCGCCTGGCCCCAGAGTCACAGTAGGCTGGATGGCGATGACCACCCAACGCATTCCTCCCGCTCCAGCCAAGGAGATCGCGACATTGCCGCCGTTGCCTGTGCTGCGGGGCGAGATACCGCTGTCGAAGCGCACAGGGGAGCCGCCACGTCCCTGGAGCGTTGTCGTAGGCCTAGTGCTCTTCTGCCTGGCTGCCGCCGCCATCGGGATGCTCTACGGGCGGCACTGGTGGATGGCCGCGCATCCCGACAGCTATTCTTCCTCCGCGCAGCTGATCCAGTGGCTGCAGCCCGACCCGGGGATGTGGCTGTCGTTGACGCTGGAAGGTGTGCTGGCGATCGTCGCCACCTTGGTCGCGGGGGCGTGTGCCGTAGCCGGGTTCCAGGCCTGGAATGGCTGGGGCTGGTCCCGCATCACGGCAGGGGTTGCGCTGGCGCTGACCGCATGCGCAGTCGCGGTTTTCGATCTGTTCGCTTTGGTCGCTGTGGGGTTGGCTGGCGCCGGCACGCTGCTGGTGCTGCTTCCCAGCTCCCAACGCTATTACCAGCATTTTCTGATGCACCGGGCCCAGGCAGCCACCCCCTATCGCCGCCCCGCAAAGATCATCTACGGGAGGCTTCCCCGTTTTCAGTAGCGCGGCACCGGCCTGCGCCGAATGCGCCGGCCGGTGCCACCTGGCTGCGGGGGTGACGGACCTCAGCCCGCTGCGATGACGTCCCCGGAGGGCCAGGTGCGCTTGATGTAGTCCTTGACCTGCTGGCTGTGCAGCAGCCCATCAAGTGTGGCCACCCCGGTGTTGGTGTTGTCGGTGCGCCACACGAGCATGTTGGCATAGGGATTGCCCTCAACCTCCTCCACCAGCAGGGCATCCTCGGCGTTCAGGCCCGCAGTGAGAAGGAAGTTGCCATTGATGAACGCGAGATCAATGGCCGGGTCCTCACGCAGCTGCACGATCACCTCGGGGGCGTTCTCCTCAAACGCAAGACCCCGCGGGTTCTGCTCCGTGGTCAGGTTGGCCACGGAGGCGTCCTCACCAATGTTCTGGAGCAGCCCGGACTTCTCCAGGAGTTTGAGCGCACGGTACTGGTTGGACACGTCGTTGGTGATGGCGATTGTCGCGCCATCCGGGATGTCGCCGAGGCTCTTGTGCTTGCTGGAGAACAGCGCATACGGCTCAATGTGGATACCTTCGCCGTGGCTGAACTTGTAGCCCTTCGAAGCCGTCTCAGCCTCAAGGTAGGGCAGATGCTGGAAGTAGTTGGCGTCGATGGACCCCTCTGACAGTGCGGTGTTGGGGGTGGTGAAGTCGTCGAACTCCTTGATCTCCAGTTCGATTCCGGCGTCTGCGGCCAGATTGTCTCGGACGAACTCCAGGATCTTGGCGTGCGGGACGGGGCTGGCGCCCACGATCACCTTGCTCGGCCCCGAGTCGCCCGAGCCGCTGCTGTCCCCACCGCCAGGACTGCCTCCACAGGCGGTCAGCGCCAGGGTTGCAGCCAACAAGGCAGCCAGCAGGGATGGAAGTCTGCGCATGATTGCGTCCTT
>CAKZJI010000505.1 GCA_936941515.1 uncultured Propionibacteriaceae bacterium | reverse complement strand
GCCGCTACCACCCCGGCGCCGGCCTGGACCAGGATGTCCGCCAGGAGACGCGAGCGCCTTGAGCGCCACGTGGAGCAACACGGCCGAGTCCTTGCCACCGCTGAACAGCAGTGCAGGACGGTCGAACTCGGCGACGACTTCACGGATGATCTCGATGGCCTCCGCTTCGAGAGCGCGGAGCGTCGAGGCTTCGGCGGGGTTCGTCGGGGTGTGCTCGAGCACGGTCATGACAGGTTCCTTTCCGACTCGTCGGACAGAAGGAGGGCGAGCACTTCAGCCGCTGAATCACGCACGCTGCGGCCCTCGGTCTCGAGGATGATGACGTTGGGCGTCGGCGCGTGCCGATACGCCTCGATCGCGGCGGCGCCGCCCGCGACGGCCGGCGCGGCTTCGGCCGCGTCGCCCAGATTGGCGAACACTTCGATGCGGACCCCGTCGGCCTCCATGACCTCCGGCAGCGGATTCTCCGCCGAGTGGCGCCGCAGCACCGCCCGGATCCGAGCCACCAGCTCCCGGTGAGAGAAAGGCTTGGTGACGTAGTCGTCGGCGCCAAGCTCCAGGCCAACGACCTTGTCGACCTCGGTGTCACGGGCAGAGACCATGATGATGGCAACGTTTCCCTGAGACCTGAGCTGGCGGCACACCTCGGTTCCCGGCATTCCTGGCATCATCAGATCCAGCAGCACTAGGTCTGCGCCTGCCCTGTCGTATTCGGCGAGCCCAGCCTGCCCGTCGGCGGCCACGACCACATCGAAGCCCTCTCGTGTGAGCATGTAGGCCAGGGCCTCGCGGTAGGACTCCTCGTCCTCAATGATCAGGATCCTGCTCATCGCTCCTCCTGCTGGCTCTGTGCGGGAAGTCGCAACGTGAACGTCGACCCCTGCCGTGGCCTGGACCAGACCTCAACGCTGCCCCCGTGCGCCAACGCGATGTGCCGAACGATGGAGAGCCCCAGGCCGGTGCCACCGTTTTCCCGGGAGCGTCCGTAGTCGACACGGTAGAACCGCTCGAAGATCCGTTCCTGGTCCTCCAGGCAGATCCCGATCCCGTTGTCCGAGACCTTGATCTCGACGAAACCATCGCCAGTTTGGGTTGCGGTCACGGCGACGCGGGCGTTCGCGTCGGAGTAGTTGATGGCGTTCTGCATCAGGTTCGCCACAGCATCGATGAGCTGCCAGCGATCTCCCAGGACCTGGGCGGGGGTGATGCCAGCCCGGATCAGGCTGATGCGCCGCGCCTCTGCAGATGCCCCGGTGCGGGCGAAGGCCTCGTCGACGATCTCCGCCACCGCCACCGGCTCCCGACCCGGAATCGGGTCCAAGGACTGCAGGCGGGAAAGTTCAATAATCTGGCCGACGAGCTCCGCCAGGCGCGCCGACTCCTGGTGGAGACGCTTGGCAAAGTGTGCGACCTGCTTCGGATCATCGGAGGCCGCGTCGATGGTCTCGGCGAGGATGCCGATGGCTCCGATGGGGGTTTTGAGTTCGTGGGAGATGTTGGCCACGAAGTCACGCCGGGCCTCCTCGACGCGCCGCGCCGCCGCCTCATCCTCCGCCAATACCAGGACGAGTCCCCCATGCAGCGGCAGAATCGCCGTCGCGAGCTCCAGGGCCTCACCCCCGGGTTCCCGTTCCCGCAGCACCTCACCCTGGAACGGCTCACCGCTCTGCCTGGCGGCCCGCACCCTGTGCAGGAGGGTCTGAAAGCCGACGCGGCTGCCGCGAGCCAAACCCAGGGCCTCACCTTGCTGGTTGAGTTGCAGGACCTCGTCGTGGGAGCCGACCAGCAATGCCGCGGAGGGCAGGGCTGCTGTGACGGCTTCCAGGTCTGTCTGGGCCTGCCGCCTCAGTTGCTGCGACGACGTCATGGACCGGTTGCGTGATGCGACGACGGGGTACCCGATCAGCACCATGAGCAATGCTCCCGCCACCACGGCCAGGACATACGACATGGCCCCATGGTAAAAGCGCTGCCCGGGGCCGGGCCGCTAGACTTTCCGAGGAACGACTCCGTCTCTCGAAGGTCCGAAGAATGCGCGCCAATTATCACGAAGAACTGGACGGTCTCCTCGACAGCCTGCAGGACATGGCGGTCCTCGTGGAGACTGCGGTCAGTGAGGCCTCCGGGGCGCTGCTGTCACCAGACCTGGCCCGCGCCGAGGCCGTGATCACCGATGACGCACAGCTCGACGCCATCCACGAGGACCTTGAGTACCGCTGTCTCTCCCTGCTGGCCCTGCAGGCCCCCGTCGCAGGGGAGCTCCGCACGATCGTCTCGGCCATTCGCGTGGTCTTCGAACTGGCGCGCATGGGGGATCTTGCCGCCCATGTCGCGAAGATCGCACGTCTGCGGTTCCCGGATTCGGCAGTGCCCGAGAACCTACGCGAGAACTTCGCCCGCATGTCGGAGGTGTGCCTGGATATGATCCGCCTGGCCCACCAGTCGCTGAAGGATCGCGACGCGGAGGCGGCGCTGCGCATGGCGGAGATAGATCACGAGATGGATGGGCTGCGCCGCGATCATTTCGGGGTGCTGCTGGGCGAGAGCTGGAGCGGCTCCGTCGAGCAGGCCATCGACGTGGCTCTGCTGGGCCGCTACTATGAGCGTTTCGCAGATCACGCGGTGGCGGTGGCACGGCGTGTCATCTACATCATCACGGGCGGGTTCCCGGAGGGCGAGGAATGGCCGAACGCCTGAACGTCTGCTGACAGCCACGACAGACGATCTCCGGCAGGGGCGATCATCGCCACTGACGTCTTCATGACCATCCCCCTTCCTCCGGTCTACACTGAATTTTTGACAGAGGTAGATCAGGATTCACTTCGAAGGGGTCAGCGGGAATGGACGTCACCCGAAGGCAGCTCACCTTGGCTCTCTCCGCGGGGTTGCTCACGGCAGGACTGGCTGCCTGCGCACCAGCTGGACTGAGCAGCGAACCCACAACACCCTCATCCTCAGCTCCCCCGCCCGCTGAACCGTCGGGGAGCCCCCAGCCCCCAGCTCCCAGCCCTGAACCCTCGACGCCGTCGCCCACTCCAGAGCCAACCCCGCAGGAGATTCTGGACAAGACCCTGCAGGAGGGCACGAACCACAACGCAGGGGCAGCGAAATACGCCTACCCGGCCGAGAAGGTGCAGGGCTGGACAAGTGATTCGAGCACGGCGACCGAGAAGATCGTGTTCCTCACCTTCGACGACGGCCCGAACCACTCCACGAGCATCCAGATCCTGGACATTCTCAAGAAGCATGAGGTTCCTGCGACATTCTTCGTGATCGGGAACCTGGTCGGAGACGCCCCCGAGACCATCAAACGGGAGATAGAGGAGGGTCACGCTGTGGCCATCCACAGCTACACCCACAACTACAACAAGCTGTACCCGGGACGACGCGCCAACGCAGAGGTTGTCGTCGGGGAGTTCACCAAGACCCGTGAGGCCATCCGTAAGGTTCTCGGAGCGGGCTACAACACGTCCTGCTGGCGCTACCCCGGCGGTCACATGAGCTGGAAGAACATGGAGCCCGCCGACGAGGGTCTGGCCAAGGAGGGCGTGCACTGGGTCGACTGGAACTCGCTGACCGGTGACGCAGAGCCGGAGAACCGTCGCCCCAAGAACGTCGACGCCATGGTGAGGATGGCGACCTCCCCCATCTCCTCCGGAGTGAAGGTCTCGGTGATGCTGGCCCACGACGCGGAGGGCAAGGATCTGACGGTCCAGTCCCTGCCGCAGATCATCAAGGCCTACAAGGATGCGGGCTACACCTTCGGGGTGATCGCCTGATCCTCCCTGGTTGCCGGGCTGAGAGGTGTCGTAGGCTGTCGCCATGACCGGAAAGCTGATCCTGCTCCGCCACGGCGAGAGCGAGTGGAACGCCAAGAATCTGTTCACCGGCTGGGTGGACGTCGACATCAACGAGAAGGGTCAGGCCGAGGCCTGCAAGGCAGCTGATCTCCTTGCCTCGGAGGGACTGCTGCCGACGGTGCTGCACACCTCGCTGCTGCGCCGAGCCATCCACACCGCCTACCTTGCCCTCGACGGCTGTGACCGCCACTGGATCCCGGTGCGTCGCAGTTGGCGTCTCAACGAGCGGCACTACGGTGCCCTGCAAGGGCTGGACAAGACCGCGACCCGTGAGAAGTACGGCGATGAGCAGTTCATGTTGTGGCGTCGCAGCTATGACACCCCACCACCAGTTCAGGACGTGCATGCGGAGTACTCGCAGTTCAACGATCCCCGCTATGCCGACATTCCCGCCGGGGAGCGTCCCCGCACCGAGTGCCTCAAGGATGTCGTGGCCCGGATGCTGCCGTACTGGGAGTCCGACATCATCCCCGACCTGGATGCCGGCCACACCGTGCTGGTGACTGCTCACGGCAACTCGCTGCGCGCGCTGGTCAAGCACCTCGACGGCATCTCCGACGAGGACATCGCGGGTCTCAACATCCCGACGGGAATCCCACTGTTCTACGAGCTGGATGAGAACCACAGGCCTCTCGTCCAGGGGGGCCGCTATCTCGATCCAGAGGCGGCCGCAGCCTCCATTGAGGCCGTGAAGAACCAGGGCAAGAAGTAGCCGCTCTATTCGCGCATGGTGGGGATCTCCCGTCCCCACCATGTTGGCAATGCCCTCCCAAAATCAGGGGCCCCTTGCCAAAGCCTGATGTCCAGCACCTGTGAAAAACCTCTCACAGTGAGCTGACCTGTTTTTCCTTGTCCTTGTGTTACTTGCGTCACGAGCGGTGCGCTTCCCTCGTTCCTGCGAAGCGGTCGGCAATACTTGGGTCCTCATCCACGCTGAGGAGCACCATGATCCATCCGGCTGATTCCCACAGCCTCATCCGAGTTCGCGGCGCGAGAGAGAACAATCTCAAGGACATCTCCGTTGATCTCCCGAAACGCCGCGTGACGGTGTTCACGGGCGTCTCCGGCTCGGGTAAGTCGTCACTGGTGTTTGAGACCATCGCAGCCGAGTCGCAGCGGATGATCAACGAGACCTACAGCGCCTTCGTGCAGGGCTTCATGCCCACCCTCGCCCGCCCCGACGTCGACGTCCTCGACGGCCTCACGACCGCGATCATCGTCGGCCAGGAGCGCATGGGCGGCGACGTCCGCTCGACCGTGGGTACCGCGACGGACGCCAACGCCCTCCTGCGTGTCCTGTTCTCCCGCTGCGGCGTCCCGCACATCGGCTCGCCGCAGGCGTTCTCGTTCAACGTGGCCTCGATCAGCGGGGCGGGCGCAGTGACGGTCGAGAAGGGCGGGGAGAAGGTCAAGGAGCGGCGCGAGTTCAGCATCACCGGGGGGATGTGCCCGCGCTGCGAGGGCCGCGGCACCGTGTCCGACCTCGACCTCGCCGAGCTGTTCGACGAGGAGAAGTCGCTCGCCGAGGGCGCCGTGACGATCCCCGGCTACAACCTCGGCGGCTGGAACATGCGCATGTACATGGAGAGCGGCCTGCTCGACCCCGACCGGCCGATCAAGGCGTACACGAAGAAGCAGCGGCACGACTTCCTCCACCACGAGCCCGAGCGGATGAAGATCGCCGGGATCAACATGACGTACGAGGGCCTCATCCCGCGGATCCGCAAGTCGATGCTGAGCAAGGACCCGGAGGCGATGCAGCCGCACGTCCGCGCCTTCGTCGACCGTGCCGTGACGTTCATGGCGTGCCCGGAGTGCGAGGGGACGCGGCTGTCGGAGGGTGCTCGGTCATCGAGGATCGCTGGCAAGAACATCGCCGACTGCTGCGCGATGCAGATCAGCGATCTCGCCCAGTGGGTCGCCGAACTCGACGATCCGACTGCAGCACCGCTGATCGCCGCGCTGCGGCGCATGTTCGTCGAAGGCTGCGAGGTGCCGCCGCGCCACGTGCACGAGCTGCAGCGCGAAGCCGGCGAACCGACGACGATGCTGCTGATGCCGGCCTGGGCTCGTTCCGGGCGGGTCTCGGCGGTGATCGACA
>CAKZJI010000504.1 GCA_936941515.1 uncultured Propionibacteriaceae bacterium | reverse complement strand
GGGCTTGATTACCATCACCCTGACCTCGGTTCCCACTCTTGGCGCGTCATCCCCCGCATTTGCAGACGATTCACCTATCCCCGATGACGCCACCGAGTACGGCTCAGTTATCGTCAAGAACAGTCCTGCCAGAAACACAGGCATTCGCTTCGCCTGGACTAACCGTCCTCACACGGTCAAGATCGCCGGAGGGACTTGGAGTTACGGCACGAACTCGAAAGTTGTCTACTCGAACTTTCATCACCCATCTCGATGCCATGGCTCCTCAGCCCGAACCTACAATGGGCTCATAACCGCACGAAGTCCCAAAACTGCCGCAGGGAAGTGGTCTTACGCTCAGGTCCGACGCTCCGCTGATGGGCCCCCACCTACCGCACCACCCTCATGAAGATTCTTCTCAGAGCCACTTGGGCCCTCAACCTCACGCTGTGCCTGGCGACCATCTTGCTTGTCCCACAGTCGCTCCTTTTCTTGTTCCCAGCCGAGACGAACGGCTATGTCATTATCAGTGAAACCGGCGTCAACCCGGATGAGCTTCATCAGATCGGCAAGCAGGCCGGCGTCGAGGTTGCCCAGGTACGCCACATCACAGACTTCGCCGATACCACCGACGAGTCATACTCGACAACCAGCGTCGAGCTCCTCGGCTACGAGGCTGATGACTACATTCGCCCGCCATTGACGCCCCTGCTCTTGCCGGAGCCCATCGCCTACAGCGGCAGCACCGTCCAAGACGATGCCCTGGGCGGGTGGTACGCGATCGGCTCGCAGCAAAGTACCACCCAGTTCCTCAGCCAGGTCACAGACCGGTGGGGCGATCGCATCAATGAGTCGGGGATTCTGACACCGGGCCTTGCCCTGTCCACCGCCATGAGCTCCAAGATCGGCGTGAGCCTGCTCCTGGCCCAGACAGTTCTGGCACTCGTACTGGCCCTTGCCACCGTCTCCCAGTCCTCTTCCTACAGAAGCGCCCGGTTGCAGGGCCGCTCCCACCCCCGCTTGGCCCTCCACCTCCTCAAGAACAGCCTCCTGTCAGCATGCCGGTGGCTTCTGGCCCCTTTGGCGCTACTCGCCCTGCTGGTGGCCTACGACATCTACGGCTCCGCCGTGCTGAGCGTCCACCGTCTGAGCGCCGAGCTCATCGCCTGCTGCGCCCTCCTGACCCTGGCCGCAACCCTGACCGGCACGCTCACAGGATGGGCGGTGCTCGCGGTTGGAAGCCGTCAGCGATTCGGGGCAGCAGCGCGTCCGCGCCACGGGATCGCTCTGCTGACCTATGCACTCGTCCTGACCATGACCTGGTCCTTCTCCACCGCGAGCACCAGTCTCATCGTCGATGTACTCCAGGCGCAGGCACTTCGCAACCAGGCCCAGGCCCAGCGGTCCCTTCCCCCGGCCACCGCGCTGAGCATCTGGTCTGTCAGCGAGCCCACCTTCGATGCCAAGACACCCCAGATAGCCTCCTTCATCACCCAGGCCCAGCAGGAGGGGAGCCTCGTTCTGGCCTGGGCGATCCCTAACGGCTCCACCGAGGACGGAGACGGGCCTCCCACCCTTTATCTCAACAACACGGCCGCCGCCCATTACGGTTTGCCCAAGGTCACTGAGCAGGAGGTGACCCTCTACCGGCCCCGGTCGTTGGCCGGCCAGGATAAGGCCTTGGCCCAAGAGATCGTCGAGCAGGCGCGCTTCAACACCATGCACGGGGCGAGTGCGAACGCTGTCACCGTCACCTCCCACGACCTGGAGGAGGTCAGCTCGCTCCTGCCGGAGAGCCTCCCCGCCGTCAGTTTCTTCCTCAGCAGCGAGGGCACGCGCACCAGCGACTGCCTCATCGCCGTGGTCCCCGACGGCTACTTCGCCCCAGACGACTACCTGTCCGCCATGACCCAGGGGGCTGCAGTCCTCACCGGCCAGAACCTTGTCTCCCTGCGGGAGCGGCTGCGCGAGCACCACGTGGAGGACCTCGTGGCGCGCTTCGACGCCGTCGGCACCGGCAATACGGCCCTCAGGGAGCAAACCATGCACACAGCAGTCCTCCACGCCCTCATCTTGCTGACTGCAGCCACCAGCACCGCGGCCAGCGCGGCCAGGATCGCCAGCTTGCGCGCGAGCGAAGGCGTGATCTACTCCCGCTTCGGCTTCGGCGTGGCCGGCGGTCGCGACGCGGGTCAGCGCTTCATCGAATCGGTGCGTCTGGCGAGCCATGTCGCCAACATCGGCGACGTGCGCTC
>CAKZJI010000503.1 GCA_936941515.1 uncultured Propionibacteriaceae bacterium | reverse complement strand
ATCGGCCCCTGCCTGTCGGGCGCGCTCCAAGGCCAGGTCTATGGCACCCGGCTCCTCAGGATTGGGGAATGTCACGGTGGGGAAGTCCGGGTCAGGGCTGGCCTGCTCATGCACCTCGTGGGCTGCGGGGAAGCCAACGGCATCAGCGAGCCTCCGCATGGCCTGCGCCCCCACCCCATGCATAGCTGTATGTACCCACGTCACCTCTCGTGGCGTCCCTGCGGGAATCAACGTGGCGGCATGCCGGACATATGCTACGAGCAGCTCATCGCCGATGATCCTGTGGTCCCGGCTGCGGGGGAGCGAGGCCAGGGTCTCGATGCTGTGGGCCGCGATCTGCTCGGCGATCTCGGAATCTGTCGGGGGAATGATCTGCGATCCGTCCCCCAAATAGACCTTGTAGCCGTTGTCGGCAGCCGGATTGTGGGATGCGGTGACCACGATTCCAGCCACGCATTCAAGGTGCCGAATGCCGAAGGCCACCACCGGTGTCGGTGTGGGGGCCCCGACGAGCAATGGCTCAAACCCTGCTCCGCCGAGCAGCTCGGCCGTCTCGTGAGCGAACTCCTCTGATTTGCGACGTGCGTCGAAGCCGATGATCACCCTGCCGCCCCCGTGACCGTGCTGGAGCAGCCAGTCTCCGATTCCTGCGGCTGCCTGCGCCACGACGAGCCGGTTCATCCGGTTCGGTCCCGGCCCCATGGCTCCACGTAGCCCAGCGGTGCCGAACGTTAGGAACCCCCTGAAGGCGTCGGCGAGTTCCTCAGAGTCTCCGGCCTCAATGAGGGCCGAGAGCTGAGCACGGGTGTCAGGGTCGGGATCGGCGGCCAGCCAGGCTCGGGCTTGCAGCAGGCTCACAGCGCACCCACGATCCCCGCCAACAGCCCCGCCAGCCGGGGCCCGGCATCCCGGCCTGCCTGCAGGACCTCTGCATGGTTGAGGTTTGACTCCGACAGCCCAGCTGCGGCGTTCGTGACCAGCGACAGCCCCAGCACCTCCATGCCGGCCTCACGTGCCGCGATGGTTTCCAGGGTGGTGGACATGCCGACGAGGTCGCCTCCGAGTATTCCCGCCATCCGCACCTCAGCCGGAGTCTCGTACTGGGGGCCGCGGAACTGCACGTAGACGCCCTCCGGCAGCTCTGGCTGAACGGAGCGCGTCACGTTCCGCAGCCGCTGGGAGTAGGCCTCGGACATGTCGATGAAAGTCGCACCGGTCAGGGGGGTGTCACCGGTTAGGTTGATGTGGTCACGGATCAGCACCACCGTTCCCGGTGCCCAGTCCGGATTCAGCCCGCCGCAGCCGTTGGTCAACACCAGCGTTGAGGCGCCCCAGGCTGCCACCGTCCGGACCCCGTGCACCACGGCCGCGACACCCCGGCCCTCATAGAGGTGGGTTCGGCCTGTCAAGATGGCGGCAACCCTGCCGTTCATCGTGCGAACCAGCTTCAGCATGCCGCCGTGGCCGCTGACAACGGGTTGTGTGAAACCGGGTACTTCACCCAGAGGAATCTCACCCAGCCTCTCGCCGAGCCGCTCGGCTCCGGCAGACCACCCTGAGCCCAGCACCAGCGCCAGGTCGATGCGGTCCAGCTGGAAATGGGAGGACAGGAAGGCGGCTGCTTCGCTCGCCAACTGCTGGGGATCGTGACTCATGAACCCAAGCCTAGTGGTGCCTCAGGATGCCCGCCTCGCTTGCGACAGGTCCGGGGCATACCGTCGCTGCCGAGGGTAGATCAGCGACGCAGCCACTGCCGGGCTTTGGCGATGCGCTCAGTGACCTGCTCCGTGGTCGCCTGGGCCAAAGGTGGCCCGCCGCATTCGCGGCGCAAGTCGGCATGGACGTGGCTGTGGGGACGCTGCTCAATGCGCGCCAGCTGGGAGACCAGAGAGTTGAGCTCCTTGCGCTGGTTTGCCAAGGCCCGATGCAGGGGCACCTCTGGTTGCGACTTCGGGTCTGAGCGTTCCCTGCGACGCTGCTGACGTCGCTGCCGCTCCGCCAGCAGCGTGCTGACCTGCTCCGGCTCCAGCAGGCCGGGAAGCCCCAGATAGTCCAGCTCATCCTGGGAAGTTGGCTCCGCATGCATCCCGAAGGCCTGCGAGTCGAACAGCACGTGATCGAAAGTCGCCTGGGATTCGAGAGCCTCGAACTCGCCCAGCAGGTCATCGGAGGCGGACTCCTGCCGATTTGCGGCCTCGATGAGGGCCTCAGTCTCCTGCCAGATGTCGGTTTCCTCAGAGCGGGGACGCCCCAGCACATGATCGCGTTGCCGTTCCAGCGTTGCTGCGTGCGCCAACAGGATCGGGACCGTCGGCAGGAACACCGTCGCAACTTCTCCGCGACGCCGGGAACGCACGAATCGCCCGACCGCCTGGGCGAAGAACAACGGCGTGGACGTTGAGGTCGCATAGACCCCGACTGCCAGGCGTGGCACGTCCACACCCTCGGAAACCATGCGCACCGCGACCATCCAGCGCGCATCTCCTGTCGCGAACTCCTCAATCCTGCCGCCGGCCTTCGCATCGTCGGAGAGAATCACCGTGGGCTTGGTCCCGGTGATCTCGGCTAAGACCCGGGCATAGGCGCGGGCCACCGTCTGGTCTGTGGCTATCACCAGGCCCCCGGCATCCGGGAGATGCAGCCGAACTTGCGTCAGGCGCTGATCGGCTGCCCGCAGCACCGCGGGAATCCACTCACCGGTGGGGGACAACGCAGTACGCCACGCCTGAGCGGTCAGATCCTTGGTAAGCATCGTCCCGAGATCGGCGTCCAGCACCTCGCCTGAGCGCATCCTCCACCGCATCTGGCCGCCATAGTTCATGAAGATGACGGGACGGACGACGTGGTCTGCCAGCGCCTCGCGGTAACCATAGGTGTAGTCGGCCCGCGAGGTCTTCACCCCGGGCTCGGACTCCTCATAGGTCACGAACGGGATGGGGCTGTCGTCGGAACGAAATGGGGTCCCCGTCAGGGATAGCCGCCGGGTGGCTGCGGAGAAACCCTGCAGGATGCCATCCCCCCAGCTCTTGGCGTCGCCCGCGTGGTGGATCTCGTCGAAGATCACCAGCGTCGAGATCTGATGGCACAGGGCCTCGTAGGCGTAGGCGCGAGTCGACACCCCCGCATAGGTCACCACCGAGCCGTCGAATTGTTTGGACCGTCCCCGCTTTGCGCTTCCCGTGCCCGGGTCCAGGTGAATCCCGACGCGGGCCGCGGCATCAGCCCACTGCGTCTTGAGGTGCTCAGTGGGTGTGACCACCACGATCCGCTTGACTACTCGGGTGTGCAGAAGCTGGTGGGCCACCCGGAGCGCGAAGGTCGTCTTGCCCGCGCCTGGGGTGGCGACGCACAGGAAATCCCTGGGCTGACGCTCCTCATAGCGCTCCAGTGCTGCAACCTGCCATGCGCGGAGGCTCTGCGCAGTGCCCCACGCCGCTCGCTGCGGGAAGGCGGGAGACAGATGCTCGAACGCAGAGGAAGTCATACGGCGACGAAGAGTACCCCACTCCAGGCCGCTTGCGTCGCACGGCGTGCCCGGGTCAGTCGTCGAGAAGTCCCATGAGCAGGGAGAATCCGCTGAACATCATGGCTCCCTGCAGCATGCCGCGCATGGCTGGGTCGAGGCCGTAGGGCTCGTAGTATCCGCGGGCGTAGGCTGCGTGTCCCTGATCCTGCCAATAGGGAACCGTCTGATACCCCTGCTGCACCATCCGGATGTGCGGATTCACGCCGGAGGAAACACGGGCCGCGTCCAGTGCGCACGCGGGAACCTCCCGCGGAGAGCCGCCCTCCGGTGCCCACGTGACGTTGCGCACCGAGGGGCCGTGAGCCGGATCGAAGAAGCACGGGGGGCGACGCTCCGGAACAGGCTTTCCCTGCGCACGGGCTTTGACCCATGACATCGCGTAGCGGCCCTCCTCCAGGATATGCGCGATCGCGGTGGCGTCGGACTCGAACTTGGCCTGGTTCATGGCCTGCTTCGCATTCTCATAGGCGTCCAGCGCCTCTGTGTACCGTGCCCGCGCCTCCTCATCCAGGTTGTAGCCGACCACTTCCAGGTCCAGATCGCGAAGCTCATCCCCAAACCTCGTGATGTCAGTGTCGAGGGAGGAGCGTGCCGCATCCCCCAGCGGGGACTCGCCGCGCATCTGTGGGCCGGCTCCCAGCATTGCCGGCTGGCTGCCCTGAGTCAGGGCATTGCCGCGGGCCCCTCTGAAGGCCATGAACGCCAGCCCGAATACGATCAGCAGTACGATCAACCCACCTGCGTTCACTTTCATCACTCCTGCCAGATTGCCCTTGGCATCAAGGTTACGTCAGCCCTCCAAAAATCTCCCTGAGGGCGGCTGTACGGTACCGGTTCCGTTGGTTAGAGTCACCTGGGGTGGGTGAGTGAGGAGAGAGCCGTGGAGGATGGGATCCAGGTCAAGTCCTGGGCGGAGATGTCGGCAGATGACTTCTTCGAGATCGCCCGGCTGCGCAGCGAGGTGTTCTTTCTGGAGCAGAGTATTGATGCTCCGGACTTCGATGCGCTCGACCGCCATCCTGCGACCTTCCACTGGTGGATTCCTGATGGGCATGGCTGCGCCGCCTATCTGCGCACCGTCGTGCTGGATGATCCCGAGCTGGGGGCGAGGCGCTCTTTTGGGCGTCTCGTGGTGCGTACTGATCGTCGTCGAGAGGGGCTGGCGCGTTCTCTGGTGATGGCGGTCCTCGACTGGTGTGGGGTTGAGCGAATGGTGATTCATGCCCAAACCCATGTTGCCGCGATGTATGAGGAACTGGGGTTCCAGCGGCGTGGTCCGGAATACCGTGAGGCTGGTCTGCCTCACGTCATCATGGTGCGGCCGGGGCAGGAGCGATGATGGTCCCCGCCGAGATCCGGGTCAGCGCGGTGGTGCTGACCGACGGTGATGGGAGGGTGTTGCTGGTGCGAAAGCGGGGGACCAGCGCCCTTTTCAACCCGGGAGGGAAGCCGGAGCCGGGGGAGTCGCCGGCGGAGTGCGCTGTCAGAGAGGTCTTCGAGGAGCTGGGGGTTGAGCTTGATCCCGGATCCCTGATCCCCCTGGGGCGACTCCGCGCGCCTGCGGCAGGTGCTCGTGAACCTGCTCAACAACGCGGTGAAGTTCAGCCACGACGGCGGCGTCGTGACGGTCCGCCTCGACGCGGAGGCCGACGAGGTGCGGCGGCGGCGCGAGGTGCGACTCGTAGGTGACGCCGCGGCTCGGGTAGAAGCGCACCGGCCGCGGGTGCAGCCAGGCCTCGAGGTCGACCATGGGCAGCATCTTCTCGTAGGTCTGCATCTCGAACTGCGACAAGATCACCCCGGGCATGCTGATGGCCGCACTGCGGCTGAACATTCCGACGGTGTTCGTCTCGGGCGGGCCGATGGAGGCCGGCAAGACGAAGCTGGCCGACAGGGTGATCAAGCTCGACCTGGTGGACGCCATCTACAAGAGTGCCGACCCCACGGTGAGCGATTCCGACAGCGACATGATCGAGAAGTCGGCCTGTCCGACCTGTGGCTCGTGTTCGGGGATGTTCACGGCCAACTCGATGAACTGCCTGACCGAGGCGCTGGGGCTGAGCCTGCCGGGCAATGGTTCGTGTCTGGCCACGCACGCCGACCGCCGGCAGCTGTTCCTGCGGGCTGGCGACCAGATCGTCGAGCTGTGCCGCCGCTATTACCAGCAGGACGATGCCTCGGTGCTGCCGCGTGCGCTGGCCACGCGCGATGCCTTCGAGAACGCGATGAGTCTGGACATCGCCATGGGCGGCTCGACCAACACGGTGCTGCACCTGCTGGCAGCAGCGCAGGAGGCCGAGGTGGATTTCACCATGGCCGACATCGACCGGCTTTCGCGCGCGGTGCCCTGCCTGTCGAAGGTGGCACCGAACACCGAGAAGTACCACATGGAGGATGTGCACCGCGCCGGCGGTGTGATGGCCATTCTGGGCGAGCTGGACCGGGCCGGGCTGCTGCACAACCAGACGCGCACCATTCTGGGCACGTCGATGCAGGAGCAGCTGGCGAAGTACGACATCATGCAGACGCAGGATGGCGACATCGAACAGTTCTTCCGCGCCGGGCCGGCCGGCATCCGCACGACGCAGGCGTTTTCGCAGGATACGCGCTGGAAGACGCTGGACCGCGACCGCGAGCATGGCTGCATCCGGGCAAAGACGCATGCCTACAGTCAGGATGGCGGTCTGGCGGTGCTGAAGGGCAATCTGGCCGAGAACGGCTGCATCGTGAAGACGGCCGGGGTGGACGAGAGCATCCTGAAGTTCACCGGCCGGGCGCGGGTGTACGAGAGCCAGGAAGATGCAGTGAGCGGCATTCTGGCCGGCGAGGTGGTGTCGGGTGAGGTGGTGATCATCCGCTACGAGGGGCCGAAGGGTGGGCCGGGCATGCAGGAGATGCTGTATCCGACCAGCTACCTGAAGTCGATGGGGCTGGGCAAGGAATGCGCGTTGCTGACCGATGGCCGCTTCTCGGGCGGTACGTCGGGGCTGTCGATCGGCCACTGTTCGCCGGAGGCGGCGGCCGGCGGGATGATCGGGCTGGTCGAGAACGGCGACACCATCGCCATCGACATTCCGAACCGGACGATCCATCTGGATGTGCCGGCCGACGAGCTGGCCCGCCGGCGCGCGGCGATGGAGGCGCACGGCTGGAAGCCGCGCAACCGTCAGCGCGAAGTGTCGTTTGCGCTGAAGGTGTTCGGGCACTTTGCCACGTCGGCCGACAAGGGGGCCGTGCGGGACAGGACGATGCTGTGAGGGCCTGCGCAGGACGCATGAGTCCCTGCACGCCCTGATCCGCATGGGCCGGTCTGCGGGCTGGCCCTCTGCATCCCCCGGGAGCTGGAGGGTGGCCGGATGGCCGCTGCAGCCGGCCTCTGCAGCAGGGGAGGATGGTCACGATGCCGTTGGGTCGTGGCCATTTTTATTGCATCGCAACATAAGCGATTCCTGTTCTCGTTTGAAGGCAGGAGGGGGCTTGTGACGTCTGGATGCCGAAAATACAAGCGAACGCAAGTCTTGTTACGGTGTGTGTTGCTTCTGTGCCGAAAATGCGGCCCGGCATCCGTCGGGTGGCAGCGCGCGCCGGTCGGTCACGAGGCGGCCGATCCGCCGAGAGGCAGGCTGGACGGCGATCTTCGGGCGATGGGTGGTGGTTGCGGGGCGTGGCGTCCGGGCAACTTTAGGCGCTGCTTCAGGCTGTACGGGTAAGGCATTGAAAATCAAATGATTTAGCCGGTAGAATTTTGGTTATTGGTTTCTGGTTGTGGCGGGAAGGATGATGGTGCGAGCAGGTGGT
>CAKZJI010000502.1 GCA_936941515.1 uncultured Propionibacteriaceae bacterium | reverse complement strand
ACGTCCTTGCCGACGCCCATCACCATCGGGTGGGTGTGGTTGCGCGCCTTCTCGCTGCGCAGCACGTCACCCAGCGACACGTTCTCGCGGTCGGTGTTCGGGATCTCGATGCCGATGGCGGACTTGCCCGGGATGGGCGAGAGGATCCGCACGTCTGATCATGCCGTGACGACCATGCTTGACATCTCGAAGCCATGGCAGCGCTGGACCACCCGATGCGCAATTCCTCTCAGACACGGGAAGTGGTTCCTCATCGAGCCTGATCATGACCTCACTGATTCCCCCGAAATCCTCATGCGCTCTGTTCACGGGGTCCTGCTCGTCGGCTGTGTCGGACGAGCCCACTCCGGATCCGCTTCCTGGCGCTTTGCCATCACGTCAGAACTCCCCACCTCCAACCCAAGAAGAAACGACTACACCTCAGCCGCCTGAACCCAACCAGTTGGAACACCCACTACAGAAGAAATGGAGCACCACCATGTCCATCACTGAGCAGTACAAGACCCTTCGCACCTCGGTCGGCCTCCACACGCCTACCGGTCCCCTGGTCCGTATCACCGGTGATGATCGTCTCGAGTTTCTCGACACCTTCCTGTCCCGCGCCTCGGACTTCGTGGACCCCGACACCACTCGGGAGTGCCTCGCTCTCACCGAGGACGGCCTTCCGCTGACGATCTTCCTCCACATCGAGCGCGAGGAGGAGTCATGGCTCCTTCCCCGCACCGCCATCGATGCGGCGACCCTCGCCACGTACCTCGGCAACCTCGAGACCGATGGTGACCTGTCAATCGAGATTGCTCCAGAGGGTTGGGGAGCTGTCGCTGTCGAGGGGCCGCTGTCGTGGCAGATCGCCGAAAACCTTCTCGACTTCGACGTGGCTGGCCTCGTTCTTCACGCCGTCACGGACGTCGTCGTTCCCGGGGCCCCCGAGGGATCGAAGGCATGGCTCGCCCGGGTCGGAACCACTGGGGAGTACGGCTACCTGCTCGTCTCCAACGTTCCCGACCTCGCCCGCACTTATCTCCTCAGCCGCGCCACGGAGCTGGGCGGTCAGGCAGTCGACGCCGATGCTCTCGCACGAGTCCAGGCCGAGGCCGGGATGCCCTATTACGCGATGGGCGTGTGCCACCTCGATGTCGCCGGGGGTGACCTCGCCTGGCTCGTGGACTGGCAGCGCATCGGCGAGTTCCAAGGATCCGAGAATCTGCCCACACCCGTCCGAGACCAGCGCCGACTGGCCGCCATCGCCCTGCCCACCGGCAACCGCCCGGAAGCTGGTCAGACCGTCGCTGCCGGGGATGAGGAGATTGGAGTGGTGGTGTACGTCACCCCGTCCGCCAATCCCGATGAGGAACTCGCGTTCGCACTTCTGGATGCTCCTTTCTGGACTCCCACCCTTCCGTTGACCGTCGGTGCCCACGACGGGACCACGGTCACCCTGCCCCGCGTCGTGGCAGCCTCCAGCCTCAACAAGCTGGGGTGACAGCGATGACGATCACTGCTGAGAACGCCACCACCCGCAGCGACATTGCCCGGAGCATTGCGGTGACCGGCGTGGGACTGGTCACGGCACAGGGTGACCATACCGACGAGTGCTGGACCGAACTTGTCGATGGGGTTTGCGGAATCACCATGAACGTCACGTTCGATGACTCTGGCACCACGATTCCGTGTGCTGGCGTGGCTCCCATTCCGAACTCTGATTCGATCGACCGCTGTTACCTGCTCGGCGTCCATGCCATGCGTGAAGCTCTCGAGATGAGTGGCATCGACCTGGACTCCGTGGGTCGTGATCGCATCGGACTCGTGGTGGGCTCAAGCCTCGGCGCGATGCCCACCTTGGAGGCGGCTCATCGCCGGGCCATTGAGACCGGCGTGCTCGATGCCGGATTGGCGGCAGACTCCCAGCTCCCCTGCGTCGCCGACCACCTCGCCGCTGAGTTCGACATCCGTGGACCCCGCGTCGTGACATCGAATGCGTGTGCCGCTGGTGCCGTGGCGATCGGCTACGCCGCAGAACTCCTCTGGTCCGACGATGTGGACCTGGTCGTCTGTGGCGGTGTCGATCCACTGGCCCAGATCTCTGCCAATGGGTTCACGTGCCTGGGAGCTCTCGACAATCTCCCATGCAGCCCGATGGCCGGTTCCTCCGGTCTGACTCTGGGCGAGGGAGCCGGGTTCATGGTCCTCGAGAGAACAGATGCGGCGGCTGCCAGAGGCCAGGAGGTGATGGCCGAAATCGCCGGCTACGGCACAAGTTGTGATGGTTACCACCAGACTGCCCCGGACCCGGGTGGCAATGGCGCCCGCAGCTCAATGGAGGCCGCCCTGCGCTCAGCTCATCTCAAGCCGTCCGACGTCAGCTACGTCAATCTCCACGGCACCGGTACTCCGACCAACGACGCCGTCGAGCCGAAGGCACTCCGGTCATTGTTCAAGTCCGATGACCTTCCCCCTGTCAGTTCGGTGAAGGGCGCCATCGGTCACACTCTCGGCGCTGCTGGCGCCATCGAGGCCGTGTGCTCGATCAAGGCCATCCACGAGGGGGTCCTGCCGCCAACCGTCAACAACCGCGGGCAGGCTTCCCGAACTGGTCTCGACATCGTGCCGGAGTGCGCACGCAAGGCCGCTCCCGACGTGGTCATCTCCAACTCCTTCGCCTTCGGGGGCAACAACGCATCAGTGGTCATCACCGCACCTCGAGGAGGCGTTCACTGTACCGCCCCGGCGCAGCTTCGCGAGGTCGGAATCTCAGGAATGGCAGCTCTGGCGGGAAAGGCCGCCAACTCGGAGGAGCTTCTTTCGGCCCTGTCAGAAGATTGTCCAATCTGGATGGCCGATGAGAAGACCTGGGAAGGGGATGCTGTCCAAACCGGCCATGTGGACATCAAGCGCCTGTCCCGCACAATCAACCCGTCCAAGGTTCGTCGGATGGACCCCTTGGGAATCATCTCCAGCGCGGTGGTGACTGATCTGTATGCCCGACACGGGAAGCTGAGCCGCAAGGATGCCGAAAGCACGGGAATCATCTTCGCAACCGGCTACGGTCCTGTGACGGCGGTGACGCAGTTCAATGACGGGATCATCCGCCACGGTTCCGAGGGTGCCAACGCCCTGGTGTTCCCGAACACCGTGGTCAACGCAGCCGCAGGCCACCTCGCGATGCTGAATCGCTACCGTGGTTACACGGCCACCTTGGCATGCGGTGGAACCAGTTCACTCATGGCGCTGCTTCTCGCTGCTCGCGTCGTTGGCCGCGGCGCTGCGGATCGCATCATGGTCGTTATCGCTGACGAGTTTCCCAGCATTGCCGTCCAGGCCGTCGCAAAGCTTCCTGGCTACCGACACAGGGTTGATGGTTCCGGAGCCGTGCTCTCGGAAGGCGCGGTATGCGTCCTGGTGGAGGCCGTCGAAGTCGCCGAAGCACGCGGTACCGCCCCCATGGCGCTGCTACGCGGCTTCGGATCCCGTGGAGAGTCCGTGGGAGTCGGTCACACCGCATCCGATGGACGGGCTTGGGCCAAGGCCATGGCCGCTGCACTGGGCCAGGCCGGCCTGACTGCCTCCGACGTGTCGACCGTCGTGGCGGCATCAAGCGGACATCCTCGCGTCGACCGAGCCGAGCAGGCGGCCAGGCGGATCGTCGGACTGTCCGCAACCGCTACGACCTTCCCAAAGGCGATTGTCGGAGAAACACACGGATCGGCTGCCGGGATCGGGCTGTTCGGTGCCCTGTGCGGTTCGAGGTCAGCCGCGCACCAGAACATCCTTGTCAACGCCTTTTCCCACGGCGGTGGTTATGCCTCGATGGTGGTGGAGTCACTGTGACCACGACGCTTCTGCCACGGGTTGCCCAGCCGGGACCGGGCGTCAGCCATGTCGACACCGACCGTCCCATCGAGTGCATCATCACCCACCACCCCCACATGCCGCGTGATCGCGGAGGCCACGCCACCTCCGTGTCAGGCAGGTACTTGCTGCGCCAAGCCGCAGAACTCATGCTCGGCACGGATCCTGCGCATTGCCCCGTCGTCGACCCTTCGCGGCGCTGGTACTGGCCCGGAATCAATCTTCACGGTTCTGTCTCCCATGTCCCGGGCTGGAGCCTGACGACGCTGAGCACCGGCGGCCACATCGGGGCAGACATCCAGGACTTCCGGGAGCGTCCCGGCGCAATGGCATTCATCGGTGACCTGGTCAAGCTGTCGCGATCGGCGTCACTCCGAGAATTCGCGGAGTGCGAGGCCGTCGTCAAGGTGTCCGAATTGACTAAGGAGACGTTCGGGCACGTGCGACTGCCCGAATGGACACCCGGATGGCGCCACGTTTTCGAGGACTACTGGGTCTGGAGTCTCGAGATGCACGGGATGGGAGTCATCGCACTCGCATCCGATCTCCCCCGAGCCATTCGCTGGTGGCGGTGCGACGCCGATGCCCGCCAACCAGCCGAAGGTCGACTTCCATTTCAAGAGCAT
>CAKZJI010000501.1 GCA_936941515.1 uncultured Propionibacteriaceae bacterium | reverse complement strand
GGTCGCGCCAGCCTCGAGATGGGCGGCTATGGCGAGCCGGTCTTCATCCGCATCGCGGGCGATTACACGCGCGACCGCAGCGATCCGCGCGGCGGCCACCGCCTGCAGAGTCTCACAGCCAACCCTGTCGGTCCAGGTCCGCAAACTCGAGGAGGAGCTCGGCGTCATCCTCATCGACCGCGCCGCCACACCACCGGCCCTCACCCCCGTGGGGCAGCGCGTGGTGGCCCAGGCACGGGAGTCGCTGGCCGGGATCCAGGCGATACGCACCATCGCGCGGGAGGCCACGGGCGCGGTGACTGAACTGCGGCTGGGGGTCTTCCCCACCCTGGGCGCTTACCTGCTGCCCCATGTGCTTCCCCACGTCCAGGAGCATCTTCCGGGTCTCAAGATCCTCCTCACCGAGGAGAAGAGTCAGCTCCTGGTGACAATGCTGCACGACGGCCACCTGGATGCTGCGCTGGTGGCGATGCCCGTCGATGACACGAAGCTGCATGCGCGTCCGCTCTTCCGTGAGGAGTTCGTCTTGGCGACTCCCGTTGGGCATCCGCTGGCGGGCGATGGTGAGGCGGGGCTCAGCGACGCGCACTTCATACCGCCCTCCGACATCGCCGACCACGAGTTGCTGGTGCTGGATGAGGGGCATTGCCTGGGCGGGCAGGTGCAGCGGTGGGCTGATGAGCATGGCGCCGCCCTGCGGAGGGACTACCGGGCCACCAGCCTGGAGACCTTGCGGCACATGATCGCCTCAGGCGGTGGCGTCACCCTACTGCCGGCCCTGACGGTCCTGCCCCCAGTGCCGCCATTGACCGGTGTGACGCTGCGACGCATCAGCCCCCCGGCTCCGAGCCGGGACGTCGCCCTCATCTGGCCCCACACCTCGCCGCGGGCCGAGACCCTGGAGGCTCTCGCGTCCGCGCTCATCCCAGGACCGCTGCCCGAGGTGGAGCACCCGGCCGGGAATTCCGGATCCCCTCTGGTGCTGGCTCTGTGATCACCAGGCCTGGGCAGTCGTCACCGGGGCGTGACCATCCCGCTGTCACGCTCCAGCTGTGATGGAGTGCCCAGCCAGCTCCCGACGAATCTCCTTCGGCAACTCGACGGGCGCTCCGGCTCCATCCGCCGCCACCAAGACGGTGCGGCCGCGGGCGAATGCGGTGCCGTCACCGGGATTGAAGATCTCCGCGGCAAGAGTCACGGAGGTCCTGCCGAGCTTCGCCACCGCGGTGCGCACCGCATGGGGGACCAGGCGATACGGGATCTGCTGGATGTAGTCCACGTCCTGCCGGGCGATCAGCCAGTTCAGCCGGGCGCCCGAGACTCCGGATCGCGCCATGTCCTGACTCCAGGACGTGGTGGCGGCGATGCGTCCCTGCATCAGGTAGTCGAAGACCTTCACGTTGTTCACATGCCCGTAGGAATCCAGATCGGACCAGCGCACCGGGCAGGGCGTGACCGTGCCGAAACGCTCCAGGTTGGGGGTCTCCAGCGGCCGCAGCGGCTCCGCCTCCATCTGGTGGCTAGACAGCCACTCCCGATCCGTCAGGGCGAGCCGGGTGGGACGCTGCGACTCGAAGTCGAAGGGGCACAGGACCGTGCGGGCCCTGGCGACCCGGGTGGCATCCTGGAACAGTTCGTATGCCACCTCGAATCGGGCGCCACCAAGCTGCGTGATCCCCAGCTCTGCCACGATCCCGGCGTCGGAGTAGGAGATGGGTGCCTCGTATTGCAGCTGGTGGCCGACGACCACCACCCCGGAGTCGAGGAGGTCTGAGCATGGGCCGGCGCGGAAGAAGGCCGCCCTGGCCTCCTGGAGGTAGTCGGCGAACAGCACGTTGTTGACGTGGCCCTGGGCGTCCAGGTCCGACCAGCGCAGTGGAATGGTGACGCGGTACATCTTACTCCTCGGCGTCGTAAAGGGAGTCGACGAGATCTGCGTAGCGGGAGGTGACCGCAGCGCGGCGGATCTTCATGTTGGGCGTCACCCCGTCGTTATCCACCGTCAGCTCGTGGTCCAGGATGACGAAACGCTTCACGGTCTCCCATCGCTCCAGCCGGCTGTTCGCCTTGGCCATCTGCCTCTCAATGGAGGCGTTGATCTCTGGCCGCCTGGTGAGCTCGGCGTAGCTCAGGTGGCCGAGCTGACGTTTCTCCGCCCATCTGCGAAGCAGCACAGGGTCGAGCACCAGCAGCGCCGAGCAGTACTTCCGCCCGTCGCCCACCGCAACTGCCTGCGAGATGTAGGGGATGTTGGCGGTGATCGCGGCCTCGACCTTCTGGGGTGCGATGTATTTCCCGCCAGAGGTCTTGAACAGGTCCTTCTTGCGGTCGGTGATGGTCAGATTTCCCCGGTCATCGAAGGCCCCCAGGTCACCGGTGTGATACCAGCCATCCCGAATGGCATCGCCAGTCTGCTCCGGCAGGTTGTGATAGCCGGGCGTGATGATCGGTCCCCGAAGTAGAACCTCACCGTCGTCGGCGAGCTTCGTCTCGATCCCGGGCATCACCCGCCCCACGGAGCCGAAGCAGGGCTCGGTGGGCAGGTTGAGGAAGGCGATGGCGGATGTCTCCGTGGAACCGTATCCCTCGACGATCAGCAGGCCGGCGGAGTAGAACCACTCCTGGACCTGGGCCGACAGCTTCGCCGATCCCGAGATCATGAACTTGATGCGACCGCCGAGCTTCGCCTTGAGTTTCGAGAACACCAGCGCGTCGGCAATCCGGTACTGCATCGCCAGCCTGCCCGGCAGGGGCTGCCCCGCCAGGCGGTAGCCCCGGGAAGCACGTCCGACCGCGAAGGCCCAGCGGGCGATCTTGCCCTTCACTCCGGTGCCGCTGGTCATCACCGTGCCCCGCACCTTCTCAAAGATCCGGGGAGCCCCGCACATGAACGTCGGCCTCACCTCACCCAGACCCTCGACAATCCGATCGATGCGGCCGTCGACGGCGGAGGCGAATCCATAGGCCAGCTGGCAGGCAATCAACGCCTTCCCGAAAACGTGGCTGAGCGGCAGCCACAGGTATTGCAGGTCCGTGTGGTCGATGATCCCCCAGTGCCTCGTTCCCGCGCCCTCATAGACCCACGATGCATGGTTCAGGCGGACGCCCTTCGGCTGGCCTGTGGTTCCCGAGGTGTAGATCAGCGTGGACAGGGTGTCGTGGCCGGTGGAGGCGATGGCCGCGTCGACAGCGCCAGGATCCCGGTCAAGCAGTTCGGCTCCGAGCCGTTGCAGCTGCTCATAGGAGATGACGCGGTCATTGAGCTCAACGCCCGCAGTGTCGATGACCACAATCGTGTGGATGCTTTCCCGCAGCGCCTCGCTTGCCTGCACCTTCTCCAGCTGGGCTGCGTTCTCCGCCACGACGATAACGCTCTGGGAGTCGGTGAGGATGAACTCGACGTCCCCTGCAGCGGTGTTGGGGTACACCGTGGTTGTCGCCCCAGCGGCGCAGGCGACCCCCAGGTCGATGAGGATCCACTCCAGCCGAGTCGAGCAGATGATGCCGACCCGCTGCTCCCGGGCCAGGCCACGTGCCATCAGCCCAGCCGCGAGCTGATCCACCAGAACCTGGGTCTCCGCCCACGTGAGACTGCTCCACTCGTTGGGCCCCTCGACGGCGCGATCCGGCTCCAGGAAGGCCGTGGAATTCGGGGTCTCCGCAACGCGACGCCGAAACATATCGCCAACTGAACTGGCGAAACCGAGTATTTCTTCCTGAAGACCCATCAGTGCTCCTTGATATATTCCCATTGAGCCTAACCGAAATCCCAGGGCACGTTCCAGATCGACGCATGTGGATAGTTAAAGCGTTAAGATAACTCGGGTGACCGGGGTGCAGTGGCTGGACGAGAATCAGCAGAGAATCTGGCGTACGTGGCTTCGTGCCACGCACCGCATTGAGAGCTACCTGGACGCGGACCTCAGGCGCGATGGGCTTGACCTGGCTGAATACGAGATCCTCGTGACGCTGTCAGAGGCGCCTGACAGGCAGCTGCGGATGAGCGAGCTGGCCCACGCAGTCAGCCAGTCTCGCTCCCGTCTGACACACACCATCAAACGACTTGAGTCCCGCGGCCACGCGGAACGCATCAACTGCATTGACGACGGCCGCGGAGTGCTGGCCTCGCTCACCCCCACAGGGATGGATTTTCTGGAGCAGGTGGCACCTGGGCACGTCGCAGCGGTCAGGCGCATCATGATCGACGCGATCGACCCGCCGATCTGGCGCAACCTGCGTTTCCCGACGGCCGACCTGCCGCGCGGCACGAACACCGTGCGCGTGGTGATCGACGACAAGGTGCCCGCCGCCGACGCCATCGTCGTGACCCCGCCGCGGATGACGCCCATGAAGACGCTGCAGGAGTTCCTGGGCCGTGACACCGTCGTGGCGTTGGACTTCATGGTCGACCGGGCCACCGGCGACGCCCTGGCGAGCTACGCCATCTTGGATACCCCGGCCGAGCGGGGCTT
>CAKZJI010000500.1 GCA_936941515.1 uncultured Propionibacteriaceae bacterium | reverse complement strand
GGCGGCGTCGCCCAGGAACACGGCCAGCTGCGGCGCCAGAATCACCAGCACCACGGCCGCCGTCGATGCGCCAACGACGCTGCGCAGAGCCGCACTGAGCCCGGCCGACAGCAGCAGCACCGCCGTCAACCAGGCCACGGTCCTTCCGCCGGCCCACAGTGCTGCCGTCGACATCGTCGGGTCCGAGCGTCCGTGAGATGGTGCTGGGCTCCGAAGGTCGTCTGGGAATCATCACGTCGGCCTGGGTGAACGTGCATCGCATCCCCGAGGCCCGGGAGATCCAGGCGTACTTCTTCCCCACCTATGAGGACGGGCTGAGGGCCTGCGAGCAGATCGTCTCCTCCGACGCCTCCGTCATGATGGCGCGGGTGTCGGATGCCGTTGAGACGCAGTACATCATGGCCAACGGCCGGCAGTCCTCGAAGCTGTCGTCGTTGCTGAGCAAGGGCATCCAGAGGCTGATGCTGGCCAAAGGCTGGGATCTGGAGAGGATCGCCATGGCCTTCGTCGGCTTCGAGGGGTCGCGCAACCACGTCACCTACGAGAAGGGGCTGGTGGGCAAGATCGTGCGTGCGAACGGCGGTCTGGGTGTCGGCAGGGGACCTGGTGCCCTGTATGACCAGAAGAAGTACGACACCCCCTACATCCGGGATTTCATGCTGGACCACGGCATGGTCTGCGATGTCTCCGAGACCTCCACCCCGTGGCGTCACGCGGTCGAGATCCACGACAAGACGGTGGCTGCGGCGCAGCGGGCTCTTGACGAGCGGGGGGTGCGCGGGGTGGTGTTCTGCCACCTGTCGCACTCATACCACTCGGGGGCGTGCCAGTACTTCACATTCGCCATCGCGGATGACTCCGAGGGCGCCATGGACACCTACGACCACGTCAAACGCGCGATCCAGCAGTCGTTCATGGACTGCCATGGGACCGTCTCCCATCACCACGGTGTCGGCGAAGAGCACTCCCCCTGGATGGATCAGGACATCTCCTCCGCCGGGGTGTTCATCCAACGCACTCTGTTCGAGGGCGTCGATCCGGGCCGCAACCTCAACCCGGGCAAGGTCGTCCACGAGGGTCGTCCGGGCATCTCCACGAACGCCAGCGACGCCTGAGGGATCGCGCTGGCGGTGCCTGCGCAATCCGCAGAGATGATCGGGACATCTCGTCTGCATCTTGGAATAACTCCGCCGATCTAGTAGTTTCCCGATCATGGACCCCGTCGTCATAGCACGGTGGCAGTTCGGTATGACCACTGTCTACCACTTCCTGTTCGTGCCGATCACCATCGCCATGACAATGCTCGTTGCCGTCATGCAGACCGTCTGGGTGCGCACCGGCAACATTCGCTTCCTACGCCTGACCAAGTTCTTCGGCAAGCTGATGCTCATCAACTTCGCCTTGGGGCTGGTCACCGGCATTGTTCAGGAGTTCCAGTTCGGCATGAACTGGTCCGAGTACTCCCGCTTCGTCGGTGACGTCTTCGGTGCGCCGCTGGCACTTGAGGCTCTCATCGCGTTCTTCCTGGAGTCCACCTTCCTCGGCCTGTGGATCTTCGGCTGGGACAAGCTGCCGAAGAAGATCCACCTGGCATGCATCTACGCCACCGCGGTCGGCACCATCTTGTCGTCGGTGTTCATCCTGGCCGCCAACTCCTGGATGCAGAACCCCGTCGGCACCAAGTACAACCCGGAGTTGGCCCGCGCGGAACTCGACGGTGTCGGCGGCTTCGTCGAGGTCCTCACCAACCCGCTGCTGCTGTCCGCACTGCCGCACGTGGTGGCAGCGTCCTACATGGTCGGCGGCGGCCTAATCGCGGGCATCTCCGGCTGGCACCTGGCCCGAGCCAACGGGAAGGCCGACGTCCCCAAGGACGACGTGCAGGCCTACCGCTGGGCCGCGAAGTTCGGGGCCTGGGTGCTGATCGGAGCATCGGTGGTCACCATCTGGTCGGGCGACGCCCAGGCCAAGGACATCACCCGCATGCAGCCGGCGAAGCTTGCTGCGGCCGAGGGAGCCTTCGAGGACACCGGCGACTTCTCCCTGCTGACGATCCCCAACGCAGACCAGAAGGGAACCATCGTCGACATCAAAGTCCCCTCGGTACTGTCCATCATAGCGGGGGTCCCCGAGATCAAGGGCATCAACACCATCCGCGAGCAGTTCCCGCAGCAGGGCTTCACCTCCTACGACGGCACCAAGACCCAGTTGCAGGAGCAGTACGCCCCTCACCTGGCCAGTCGGCAGGCCACCATCGACCCCATCCCCGACGTCAACGTCACCTACTGGAGCTTCCGGATGATGATGGCCTTCGGCATGGCTGGGGTAATGATCGGTCTGCTGCTGCTTTGGACGCTGCGCCGGGGCGGCTCACCGAGGCCGTCGAGGCTGTGGACTGCGCTGATGGGCGCCATGCCGCTGCTGCCGCTGTTCGGCATCTCCTTCGGATGGATCTTCACCGAGATGGGTCGCCAGCCCTGGCTCGTCGCAGGGGTCATGCCGACGCAGGCCGGCATCTCCCCAACCGCCAGCGCCGGCGAGGTGCTGTTCTCGTTGATCGTCTACACGGTGCTCTACGGGGTGCTCGCCGTGATCGAGGTCGGCCTGTTCATGCATTACACGAAGAAGGGACTCCCCGACGTCACCGAGCCGACGGTGTCGCAGGATCCCGACGCCCCGATGTCGTTCGCGTACTGAGCAGGAGCACCGATGCCATTTCTTGAGATCACCGTCCCAACGCTCAACCTCGTCTGGTTTCTGCTGATCGCCGTTTTGTGGGTCGGGTTCTTCTTCCTGGAGGGCTTCGACTTCGGCGTCGCGATGCTGCTGCCGATCCTGGGACGCGACGACAGGGAACGCCGCGTCATGGTCAACACCATCGGCCCCACCTGGGATGGCAACGAGGTGTGGCTGCTGACGGCGGGCGGGGCAACGTTCGCGGCGTTTCCCGGCTGGTATGCGTCGCTGTTCTCCGCCATCTACCTGCCGCTGCTGCTGGTGCTGGTGGGGTTGATTCTTCGTGGAGTCGCCTTCGAGTACCGCTCGAAGCATCCCGACAGCAGGTGGCGTCAAACCTTCGATGTATTCGCGGTGGTCGGCTCCTTCCTGCCGTCGCTGGTGTTGGGGGTCGGTTTCGCGAACTTCATGATCGGCCTGGCCAACGACGGGAAGCTGTGGAACGGCAGCTTCCTGGGCCTGTTCGGTCCGTTCGCGCTGCTGGGCGGCGTGCTGTTCGTCGCCTTGTTCCTCATCCACGGGGCGACGTTCATCGCCTTGAAGTCACGCGGCGACATCCACTACCGCGCGCGTGGCTTTGTGAGGGCCTACGGCTGGCCGGTCGTCGGCATCCTGGCGGTCTTCGTCATCAGCCAACAGACGTTCTGGCCTTCGGTCTCGGAGTTCGGCGACCTGGGGTTCCTCGGCTGGGTCACCGCCGTTGTGGCCATCGGAGCCCTGGCGGCCTCGGTGTTCATGACTGGGCAGCTTGACCGTGAGGGCTGGGGCTTCGTGCTGACGGGGCTGGCGATCGTCGCCCTCGTCGTCGGTTTCTTCCTGCGGATGTACGGGAACCTGGGGTTCGCGCAGGACGAGTCACGGCCGGTCGCCGAGCGGCTGAACATCATCACCGCCGCCAGCTCGGAGACGACGCTGACGCTGATGACCTGGGCAGCCGTTATCTTCGTGCCCATCGTGCTGGCCTATCAGGGATGGAGCTACTGGGTCTTCAGCAAACGCATCAGCACCAAGAACATCCCCGAGAAGATCGTCTACTGACGGCCCCGCCCACACCATATGGCCGGACCCGTGGAGCCAAGGCTCCTGCAACGTGCTGGGGCGACCAGGAGGTATCTGGTCGCCTCAGTCATCGTCGGCATCGTCACCGCGCTGCTGGTGATCGCTCAGGCCTGGCTGCTGTCCCGTGGCATCGCGATTGTGGTGGCCTACCGTTCGCTGCCCCCGGACTGGGGGACGACGTTGCTGCTGCTCCTCGTCGTCTTCACGGCCCGTGGCCTGCTCAGCTGGGTGAGCTCGGTGCTGGCGCACCGGTCGGTCGCGGCGGTGAAGTCGCAGTTGAGGCGCGACGTCCTGGCCGCGCACCTGAGCAAGCCGGTGGTGTCGTCGGCGACGCTGACGAAGGTGGTTACGACGGGCTTGGACGCCCTGGACGGCTATTTCTCCAAGTATCTGCCGCAGCTGGGGCTGGCTGTGACCGTGCCATTCATCGTCAGTGGCATCCTGGTGCTGTCCGACTGGCCAAGCGCCCTCATCGTCGTGGTGACGCTGCCGCTGGTTCCGGTGTTCATGGTGCTGATCGGCAAGACCACCATGCCGGACTACGGCATGCTGTCGTCCGGCACGTCGAGCTTCCACAAGCTCTCCCGCAATCCGTGGAATATCGCCAAGGGTCCAGGCGGCTCGTCGAGCGGCGCGGCCGTGTCGGTGACCGATGGCTTGGCGGTGGTCGGCAT
>CAKZJI010000499.1 GCA_936941515.1 uncultured Propionibacteriaceae bacterium | reverse complement strand
ATGGCTCTCAACACCACGCGAGGCACCGAGCGCACGCTGGGTCAGCTCGTCTCGGACGCCACCACCGACCTGCAGAACATCGTCAAGGGTGAGATCGACCTCGCGAACGTCGAGATCAAGGCGGATGCGCAGAAGGCCGGCAAGGGCGGCGGGATGCTCGCTGCGGCGGGCGTCCTTGCACTCTTCATGCTCGGCTTCCTGCTGACGTCCCTCGCCTACGGCCTGTCGAACATCTTCGGCTGGAACCCGTGGGCCGGATTCCTCATCGTCGCCGGCATCCTCGCCGGCACGGTGCTGCTGATTGTCGTCCTGTCGCTGATCACCAGCCTGATAACACCCCACGATCCATATGCCACCAACCCCCTGGAGGCCCTCAAACCCCCCAGCCCCGCACACTGGCTCGGCACAGACGAACTGGGGCGCGACGTGTTCTCACGTGTGCTGGCAGGCACCTATCCCACCTTGTCCGTCGCGATCACGGTGGTGTGCTCGGTGCTGGTGCTCGGTACCCTCGTGGGCGTGGCCTCGGCTCTCGTGGGCGGTGCTGTGGATGCCCTCATCCAGCGGATCGTGGCCGTTTTCCAGTCCTTTCCCGAGTTCATCCTGGCGCTGGCCTTCGCAGCGATGCTGGGGGCGGGATTCACCAGTGCTGTGACAGCGCTAACCCTCGCCTCCTGGACGGGCGTCGCCCGCTACGCCCGCATCCTCACACTGCAGGTGAAGCAGGCCCCCTACATCCAGGTCGCGCGGATGAATGCGGTGCCGGGAATCACGATCTTCGCTCGCCACATGGTGCCCAACATCGGCAGTCCGCTGCTGGTGATGGCAGCCTCCAACCTCGGCAGCGTGATCCTCAACCTGGCCACGCTCTCCTTCGTCGGCCTGGGATTGCCCCAGCCGACGTCGGAGTGGGGAACCATGATCAGCGACGGCCGCTCCTATCTCCAGGTGGCCCCCTGGCTGGTGTTCGGCCCTGGCCTGGCCCTGCTCGTCGTGACCCTGCTCGTCAACCTGTTCGCGGATGCTTCCCAGGAAGTGCTGGCCGTGAGCGCTGACCCAACCCACAGAAGAAGAAAGGTATCCACCACGTGAAACCCAGAGCATTCCTCGCTGGTGCCGTCACCGCGGCGCTCCTGCTGACCGGTTGCGGAGGCTCCGCCGAGACACCGGGAGGCGCACCCGCCACCACCACGCTGACCTATGGCTCCATCGACCGTGGCGAGTCGCTTGATGCGGCCTCAGCCTACGCAGGCTGGTTCAACTCCCGCGACGGCATCACCGAGACCCTGGTGGATGTGGATCAGCAGCTGAACCTCATCCCCAAGCTCGCCACCGAGTGGAAGAACGTCGATGAGCTCACGTGGACGTTCACCCTGCGCGACGGGGTCACCTTCCACAACGGAAGCCCCATGACGGCTGAGACGGTCAAGGCCTCCCTGGAGCACACCATCGCCACCAACGTCAGGGCCGAGGCCCAGATGCCCATAGCGTCCATGTCCGCGCAGGGACAGACCCTCACCATCACCACCAAGACTCCGCTGGCTGCGCTTCCCAGCATCCTCAGCGACCCCATGACGGGCATCCAGGCTGTAGGCGACGGTATCGACCCGGACACCAAACCCCAGGGCACGGGCCCCTTCAAGGTGAGCGAGTTCACGCCCAAGCAGAAGCTGGAACTGGACGCCCATGAAGGCTATTGGGCTGGCAAACCCAAGCTGACCCACGTCACATGGCGTGCCTACGAGGACCTGCAGGCCATGGCCCTGGCCCTGCAATCCGGTGAGATCCAGCTCGCCGTTCAGCCGGAGGCCTCAGGGCTGGCGGTCTTCTCAGACACCACCCGGTACACCACCTGGCAGGTCACATCCACCCGCGCCGACACAGCCATCCTCAACACCGCCAGCCCGGTCACCGGGGATCCGAGGGTCAGGGAAGCCATCAACCAGGCCCTTGACCGCGACAGCTATCCCACGGTCATGAACGGCATGGGCAAGGGCACCTACGGCCTGTTCCCCGACAATGTGGTCTTTGGCGGCACCGAGGGGCTTGACCTGAAGGTGAAGTCCAAGAACCTGGAGAAGGCGAAGGCGCTGTTCCTGGAGATGGGCTACGCCGAAGCCGACGGGAAGCTCGTCAAGGACGGCCAGCCACTCACCCTGCGGGTCCTGACCTATCCGAAACGCCCACAGCTCGGCCGGATGGCCCAGCTCCTCCAGGCTGACCTTCGTTCCATAGGCGTCGAGGTACAGATCAGCGAGCTGCCCTCTACGTCTGAGCAGATGAAGTCCGGGGAGTACGAGATTGGCATGTACTCGTTTGCCATGGCCCCCACGGGAGACTCGCAGTACTTCTTCTCGACGATGCTCCGCACCGGAGGTGAGAGCAACTTCAGCCACTACTCGTCGACGGAACTTGATTCCGCGCTGGATGACCTCGCAGGCACCTACGACGCCGAGCAGAGGATCACCAAGACCCGCGGGCTGGGGCAGATTGCCCTGGACGATATGCCCGTGGTGCCCTTCGGGCATGCCCAGTGGTGGGTGGTGTCTAATGCACATGTGAAAGGCTTGAACGTGTTGCCCACCGAATACCATCTGCTGACCCATGAAACCCATGCCGACTGACTCAGCGGTGCTGGAGGTGGCCGGCCTGCGGGCCGGCTACCCCGGCCAGCCGGATGTCCTCTCCGGCGTCGACGTGCGCGTGGCCAGCGGTGAGCTGATCGGCGTCGTCGGCGAGTCCGGGTGCGGGAAGT
>CAKZJI010000498.1 GCA_936941515.1 uncultured Propionibacteriaceae bacterium | reverse complement strand
AAGAGCAGCCACGCCTCCTGGCTGATCAACAACCAGGCGTGGGTGCCCGGATACAATGGCGCGGCCTTGGAGAAGGCGAAGGTTGCACACGCCTCACTCGGCTATGACTTCGCCGCCACCGAGGCGAGGATCACAACCAACTCAGGCAAGGCTCAGATCTCGGTCAAGATCACCAACCGCGGCGTCGCGCCGTTCTACTACAACTGGCCGGTGGAGTTCTCCATCCTTGATGCCAACGGCAAGGCTGTCTCCACACAGTCCGTCGACGCGAAGCTACCCAGCATCCTGCCCGGACAGACAGTCGAGTTGACCGCTGCCCTCCCCGCCACCGCCGGAACCGCCGCGATCCGCATCCCCAACCCCATGGAGGGCGGCGCCCCCATCAAATTCGCCAACACCGCCCAGGATGCGAACGCCGAGGGCTATCTGAGCTTGGGAAGCGCAAACGCTGGATAAGGCGATAGGTAACTGGGAGCGCAGCCCTCAGCCCGACAGGCAGTGGAATCCGGTTTCCCATGCCCCTCATCCGCACAATCGTCGTGCCGTCCCACATCTGGGGCGGCACGACTCATGTCAGCCCCAGTCAGACACCATCGTCAGTCGACTGCCTCAAAGCCATGTCCAGATCGAGACGGCAGATCCGCGGGCGATGTCGAGGGGAACAGGCCTCGACCGTTGCTACGATCCACAGCATGCAGACTCGTCCACTGCCAGAGAACTGGCTCCGCACCGATCTGGTGATGGCGGCGCTGCTGATGGCGCTTGGATGCCTCACCGCGTGGCTGAGCCACAAGACCGGAGCCTCATACAAAACCCCCTTCTGGCAGCAGCTTCTGGCCACCTGTGTGTTCACATTGCCCCTGATCTGGCGGCGCCGCTTCCCCCTGACATCTGGCTCCCTGATATGCGGGCTGTACCTCACCGCCCTCATCACGACCGGTATCGATCTGTACGCCTCCCAGGTGACGGTGTTCCTTGGGTTCTTCTGCATTGGCGCATGGTCTGGGCGCCGCCGCGCTGCGGTGGTGACGCGCATCATCATCTTGGTAGCCACGACCGCCTCGATCGTGTACACCAGCACCAAGCTCCTGCAGAGAATCGAGGCCGGAGAGCTTGCGGCCCCCTACGACGCCGCGCTGGCGCAAATTGGCTTGACCTGGACGATCAACATCGTCTTCTTCGGAGCCGCCTGGTTCTTCGGCGACCAAGGCTGGAAGCGTGCGATGGAGCAGACCGAGCTGGACCGTGCCAATGCCAGCATCCAGGATCTGCAAGCCCAGCTGGTCACCACGGCGATCGCGGAGGAGCGGGTGCGGATCGCCCGTGAGCTTCACGACGTCGTCGCACACCACGTCACCACGATGTCTGTGCAGGCAGCGGCGGCTCGACGTCTGCTGGACACCGACAGGGAACGCGCCAGCTCTGCGCTCAAAGAGGTGGAGTCTGGAGCCAGGCTGGCGGTGAAGGATCTCCGGACCATGGTGTTCACACTGCGTTCCAGCGACGGTGAGCAGGAGGGCCTGCCCACCCTGGATGACCTGGCCGTGCTGGCGACATCATCTCGGCTGGCGGGGAAGAAGGTCACCTACGAGAAGATCGGCGATCTGCCAACCCTCAGCCCCACCATTGAGCTGACCCTGTACCGGGTCACCCAGGAGGCCCTGACGAATGCCGCGAAACATGCCGGCCCGAACGCGACGGTGGCAGTGCGGCTGCGAGGCCGGGGCGATGCAGTGGAGCTGGAGATCGCCGACGACGGGTCCGGACCCCGCCTGACCGGTCGGGTGCTCGGGCCCGTGGTGGATGCCGCGGCCAAGCGCCGCGCCCTGACCGCCTGGGCCGGGGAGCTCGGCGTCGCGCGTCATGTCCC
>CAKZJI010000497.1 GCA_936941515.1 uncultured Propionibacteriaceae bacterium | reverse complement strand
CGTCGCATCGCCGAGGTGCGGGCCGCGATGGGTCGCGGCGTCGTCTTCGACGGCGTGTACTCCGAGTCCTCCACTCTGCCGACGGCGCTCACCGACGATGACCGAGTGCCCCGGCATCCGTTCATGGAGCCCGCGTTCTTCCGTCACTGCCGCAGAAGGGGCGTGCCCGTCACCCTGTTCTACCGTGACGTCTACTGGCGCTTCCCCGGCTTCGCCGCCCAGCAGAATCCGCTGTTTCGTGTCGCTGCCAAAGCCGCCTTCCGCTACGACCTGGCCTGGTATCGCGGCGCCGTCGACCTGCTGTATCTGCCCAGCATGCCGATGCTGAGGCACGTGCCCATCAGCCCGAGGGTGCCTGCCAAGGCCCTGCCGCCCGGCACCGTCATCCGGGAGACGGCAACGCCCGCCGAGGACGGCCCGCTGGAGGTCCTCTACGTGGGTGGCATGAGTGACATGTACGACCTGCGTCGTTTCGTGGAGGCCCTGGCCGGGATCGACGGGCTGAGGCTCACCATCTGCACCCGCCCCGAGGATTGGGAGACGGTGCGCGCCCAGTACGAACCCCTGATGGGGGACAACACCACCGTCGTGCATCAGTCCGGCGCACAGCTCACCGAGACGATGAAACGCAGCCATCTGGCGACGGTGTGCGTCGAACCCAACCTGTACCGCTCGTTTGCCGCGCCGGTGAAGCTGTTCGACGGAGTCGGGATGGGCATTCCCGTGGTCGCCTCCAACGGGACCCACGCCGCAAACCTCGTCGACGAGTTCGACCTGGGATGGCGGGTGGACTACACCGTCAACGACATGCGTCGCCTGTTCACACACCTTGCCACGCATCGTGACGAGGTGACGGCTGCGCGACAGCGGGTGCTGGATGGGCGTGACAACCACACCTGGGAGGCGCGTGCAGCGCAGGTGCTCGACGACCTCAGTCGTCTGCGGAACGGCTAGCCAGCGCCACCATCGCGCTCACGAATGCGGCTTGGTTGCTGTCCTCGTTCCAGCGTTCGCGCACATCGTTGCGGAATCCGGCCCGCCATTCGGGGTCGCGGGTTCGGGGGATGGCGCTGCGGATCTTGGCAGCCCACTCGCTGGTCATCGCGTTGGGTGGCAGCAGCACCCCGTCGGGGGGGACGATCAGCTCGGCTGTCCCCCCGACTGCGGTGGCCGCGACGGGGATGCCGCGGCCCATCGCCTCCATCAGCGACACCGGCACCCCCTCCGAGCTGGAGACGTTGACGATGAGGTTCCACGGCTCGGCCAGGACCGCGGTCAGCTGCTCATGGCCCAGCTGCCCCAGCCAGGTGACCCGCACATTCCTGGGCAGCGCCTCGGCCTGCCGACGGAGCTCCTCGGCGAGAGGGCCGCTGCCGGCGTGGCTCCACTCGATGTCCAGCCCGCCCGTCGCCAGCACCTCCAGGGTCTCGATCAGCCTGTCCACCCGCTTGACCGGCGTCAGCGACGACACCGACAGCAGCCGGACGGGGCCGTCCGCTGGCGGGACGGGCGAGATGTCGTCAGTTGCCGGCACACCCAGCCGATAGGTGTGGCTCCTGCTTTCCGGAACCCCGAAGCGCTCCCGCGCGTAGGCCAAGCCGACGTCGCTGATGGGAGCCAGGAGATCCAGCCGTGGGGCCATGTGACGCCGGAACGGGAGCCGCCCGTCGGGGGAGGCGTAGTCGAAGTTGTCGTGACGGTGCGCCCGGCTGGCGACGGCGTCGACGACATGACGGGAACGCAGGGCGCCGAGCGTCGCGTAGTCGAACCAGTAGCTGTAGGCCAGGTCGATCCTGCCGTGCTCCCGAGCGAAGGACCGGAGCGCCCGACTCGTCAGGGAGGCGGCTGCGGCCGGCACTGCGATGCGCCACAGTGCGTGCGGTGCGGCGACGCCTGCACGGATGGAAGCGGCAGCCTCCCGCCACATCAGCGGCGTGAACGGGGCCCTGGCCAGAGCCCCTCGCCAGGAGCGGCGACGTATCCTGTCGAGCCGGTCGTCCACCGTGATCCCGTCGGGGACGGGCCGCAGCAGGTCGGTGGTGCGCCAGGGCATGATCGTGAGGTGGACGTTGTCACGCACCCAGTGCGGCAGCTCCGGTGTGATGAACTCCTCACCCGGCCCCCATGGGTAGGTGCTGGTCAGCATGACAATCCGCCGTCGAGACATGCCCCTCATCATAAGGTCGCCGCGACGGGGCGGGGCCGGGGCGTTATGGTTGGGGCCAAGCGAGCGTCTTGGAGCGCTGTTCGAGGGAAGGAATCAAGGTGCGCATTCTGCATCTCATCAATGGACTGGGTACGGGTGGTGCGGAGATGCTGGTTGTGGATCTCGCTGACGCGATGCGCCGCCACGGGCATCAGGTGCGGATCGCCTGCCTCGCCGACGTCCCGGGCGTGCCCCGCGAGAAGGCGGAGCGGCTCGGCCTCGACGTCACGGTGCTCGGTCGTCACCGCTATGACCCGCGCCAGCCGTTCGCTTTGGCGAGGGTGGGTCGCGGCGCCGATGTCGTCCATGCGCACCTGTTCCCGTCGTTCTACTGGGCGGCTGTCGCCCCGATGCGCACCCCGGTGCTGTTCACGGAGCACAACACCTGGAACCGGCGCATGGAGAATCCCCTGCTCCGGCTCATCGACAAGTTCATCTACCGTCGCCTCGACAAGGTGATCGCCATCAGCGACGGCACCGCCGAGGTGCTGGCGGGCCACCTGGGCGTCGATGCGTCGGCCTATCCCGTCGTGCTCAACGGCATCAGCGACGGCCTGGTGGAGGGCCCGGCTGCGAAGCGGGCTGAGGGGGGACGTCGGATCATCATCGTGGCCAGCCTGGAGAACCGGCGCAAAAACATCAACCGTGCGGTCCGGACCGTCGCCGATGTTCCGGGAAGCACCCTGACGATCGTGGGGGAGGGGGAGGACCGTGATGAGATTGAGGCCTGCGTCGCTGAACTGGGGTTGCAGGACCGGGTGCAGCTGGTGGGAAGCCGCAGCGATGTCCCCGACCTGCTGCGCGCCCACGACCTGTTTCTGTCCACCTCCCACGTGGAGGGATTCGGCCTGGCCGCGGGCGAGGGCATGGCGGTGGGACTTCCCGTGGTTGCGCCGCGGATCCCGGGGATCAGCGAGGTCGTCACCCACAACGTGTCGGGTCTCCTGTTCGACCCCCAGGACCCGGCAGAGCCGGCCCGCAGCGTCAACGCGGTGTTCGATGACCGTGAGCTGGCGGATCGTCTGGCCCGCGACGCCCGCATTGAGGCCGCGAAGTTCACCATCGACAAGTGCGCCTCCTCATATGAGGAGTACTACCGCCTCCTAGTGGAGCGGTAGAGCTCGTCCAGGCCCTGCCAGACCCGCTGCGGGGCAAACTCCGTCTCCGCCCGGAGACGTGCAGCCGTGCCCAGGTGGTCCCGCAGCTCCGGCTCGTCCCGGATCCGGACCAGGGCATCGGCCAGCCCGATGGCGTCGCCGTAGTCGAATTGGAGGCCGGTGACGCCATCCACCACAGAGTCGATGGCCCCCGTGGCGCGGGTGGTGACGGTTGGGACGCCCACCGAGGCGGCTTCCAGCACCACATTGGGAAAGCCCTCACGCTTGGTGGGCAGGCACAGCACATCCATGGCGGCCAGCTGCGCCCACGGACCCTCCACATAGCCCGCCCACACGACGCGGCCGCTGGCCCGCAGCTCGTCGGCCAGGCCGCCCTCCTCCTCGTTGCCCACCACCAGACAGGTGACATCCGCCAGACGCGGGTCCCGCAGCGCCCGGGCCAGGGTGTCGATGCCCTTGTCGCGGACCAGCCGACCCACGAAGCCGACGACGAAGGCGTCGGAGGCGATGCCGAGCTCCTTGCGGGTCGGCTCGCGACGACCCGCGGCCCCCGCCTGGATGCCCGCGGCGTCGACGCCGTTGCTGCTGCCCGAGCCGATGATCTCGGCGATGCGACGTCGCGGCACGAGCCGCAGCTCCCGGATGCGGCGGGCCAGTGAGTCGCTGATGGGCAGCACCAGGGTTGCGGTGAGCATGGTGAGGGACTCGAACAGCCAGAAAACGGCGCGCCGCCAGCCGGTGAAGCCCTCCAACCGCAGCCCCCACACCACGTAGATGCGGCTGGGAATGCACGTCAGCCATGCGGCGATGCCGCCGAGGAGGCTTGCCTTCGGGGTGCCGAGGTTGACGATGCTCGGCGCCAGTCGTCGCAGCAGGCGCACCCAAGCGACGACAGCCTTGAGGTCGGAGATGGGGGACGGCTCACGCTCCATGTCGATGATGTGGCATGTGACGCCGGGGCGTTGCCGCAGCTCCTCCATCTCGGGTCCGTCGGCGGTGACCAGGTGGACGTCCCAGCCCCGCTCGGCCAGCCACTCAAGCTGCCCGCGCAGCAGGCTCAGGGCGCTGGAGGGGACGGTGACGCCGTAGACGATCCGGTTCGGGTGACTCATGGGACCACAGCCTAACGGGAGCCGCTCCCAGCGTTTTCGCGACGTCGACGCAGCTCCGCATGGCAGGCCGCCAGAGCCGCCACTTCGAGGATGCTCCACGACAGCGGCTGCCATTGGCTGTTGGCCATGCCGATCAGCGGCCACAGAGCCAGTACGCCCAGGGTCCCCAGCCCCAGCCAGCGACGCGCCCGGTCGGAGGACCGCAGTGCCGAGACCGCCTCCCGGGCCACGGCGACGGCGACGGCCAGGAAGGCCAGCGCGACGACCACGCCATACTGCGTGAGAACCTCCATGACGGCGTTGTGTGGGTTGGTCAGCTCGAACACGTCCCTGGGGCCGAGAGAGGCCCAGCTGGCGAAGCCACCCGGCCCCACGCCCAGGCCGTAGGTCTCGTGAAGCATCCAGAAGCCGTTGACGATCAGGTTCAGACGCGGGTCGTCGGCGCTGAAGGCGTCCTTGCCGCTCGGCCAGATGGCCTCAAGGATCCCAGGGGCTGCGACGAGCGCGACCCCCCCGGCCGCGATGATCCCCGCCAGCACCAGCCAGCCGCGTCGCCACAACAGCACCAACAGCGCCAGCTCAGCCGCCATCGCAAGCAACCCGATCCGGGAGCCCGTCTCCCACATGACCCACGGCGACAGGACCGCCGCCGCGATCGCCGCCGCCCGCAGCAGCCCCCGCTCCCGGCAGGCCAGCCACACCGTGATGGGGAAGGCCGTCGCCACCATGTGCGCAAGCTGATTCGGGTTGGTGAACGTCCCCGCCATCAGGAACCAGGTGCCCATGTAGCGGTCGTCATCCCAGGTCAGCGCGAAGCTGGGCAGATGCTGCCCGGAGACCACCTCCCATGCCACCACTCCAGCCTCCACGAGCAGAGCCAACGTGATGCCGCGCGCCAGCCACAGCCACTGCCCATCCGTTCCCGGCTCCGCGAGGGCGGCCGCCAGCAGCAGAGCGCCGACGAGGGAGGCGAGCTCGATGATCCCCGAGCCGGGCCAGGTGGGCCAGGCATGGGTGACCGCGGCGGAGATGCACACCAGCCCAGCCAGGCCCAGGCACACCCACTGCGCCCGGGTCACGCGCCGCGCCCGGACGCCGTCGACAACAGCCACAGCCAGCACTGCGACAGCCAGGATGCGGAACGCCATCACCGGCCCTGCGGCGAGCAGTGGGCCGACGGCAGCGGTGAGGGGCAGCGCCAGCAGCAGAAGGTGCCTTGGTGTCGTCATCGCGACAAGTGTGCCATCGTCGTGCGGGGTTAAACTGTCGGCCATGCCTGAACCCGAATCCGCCGAGCCGAAACCAGGACGCTGGGCCACCAGCCGCATCGGCAGGTTCCTCAGTCGGCACGAGTTCATTCGCCACGTGCTCACCCTGATGACCGGCACCGCCTTCGCCCAGGCCATCAATTTCCTCATCTACCCCTTTGTGACGAGGCTGTACCCGTCGGCGGACATGGGGGTGTTCAGCCTGTTCCTCGCCTTCGTCACGTTCATCAGCACCATCGCAGCCCTGCGCTATGACCTCGCCATCGTGCCCGCCCCCAACGACGATGAGGCTCTCACCCTGGTGTCGCTGGCCACCCGCTCTAACATCGTCTTCTGCACCGTGACTTCCCTCGTGCTGTTGCTCTTCGCGCCGACTGTCGCCGACATGGTGCGCGCCCCGCAGCTTGCGGGCTGGCTGTGGCTCGTCGGCCCCGTGGCGCTGGTCACCTCCCAGGTGGCGATCCTGGGCTATTGGCTGACCCGGAAGAAGCTCTACCGGGTGGCCAGCACGAACCAGATGCTGACCTCGGTGTCGATGGGCGGCACTCGCATCGGGGCCGGCTTCCTGGGCGGCTCGGTGTGGGGGCTCGTCATCTCCCAGGCCGTCGGTCAGGTGGCGGCCCTGGCGCGGCTGCTGCTCATCACCCGCGACGATGTGAGAGCCCCGCGCACCAGCACCCGTCGGCAGCTGGCCAGGAAATACCGAAACATGCCGCTGCTCAACGGCCCCAACGCCGTGGTCGACGCCATCCGGCTCAACGGGATTCCTCTGCTCATCGGCCGTTTCTTCAGCCTGGAGGTCGTCGGCAACTTCAGCGTGGCCTGGACCCTCATCCAGGCGCCCCTTGGTCTCATCAACGGCGCCTTGTCGCAGGTGTTCTTCCAGAGGCTGGCCGTCACCGCCCGCGGCGAGATGCTCCCCCTGGTGCGCAGCTCCCTGCTGCGGTCCCTGCTCATTGGCATCGCGCCCTTCGCGCTGATCTTCTTCCTCGGCCCGACATTGCTGCCGTGGGTGCTGGGCGGTGACTACCATCTGGTCGGCGCCATCGCCGCGGCGCTGGTTCCCTGGCTGTTCTTCAACTTGGCGACCTCACCGGTGTCCATGCTGTTCATCGTCGTCCAGAAGCAGGGCGTGATGCTGCTTCACAGCATCGTCTACATGGCGACCCCGCTGGCGATCCTGTGGCTCTACCACGACGACATCCTGGCCACCATGACCGTCGTGTCTTTGGCGATGGCGGGTCTGCTTGCGGGATTCTGCCTGCTGGCGCTGTGGGCGGCCCGTGAGTTCGACCGCGGCCGCACCCCCGACCTCAGCCTTCCCGAAAGCTGACCCCATGTCCCGGCTCGTCGTGCTCCTTCCTTGGACGGCGGTGCTCGTCGTCGTGGTGGGCAGCCTGTTCAACGGTCAGCAGGTGATCGTCGACGAGCCCATCGGCCTGACCGCCTGGCTGCTGGGGGCTGCGCCCGTGACGTTGCTGCTGGCCTTGCTGCTGCCCTGGGCGCCTGGGCGACGCAGGCTGTGGCGTGCCAGCGGCTTCGTCATCGTGACGTTCGCTGCGCTTCTTCTCTGGGCTGCGATCCGCGCCGTTGGGGTGACCCGCTGCCTCAACCTGCGCGACGGAGAGGTGATCGGGGTGTGCTTCCCCAGCTGGGTGGCCTGGGTTCCGCTCGCGCAGACCGCAGTCACCGCGGCCCTCGCCTGGCTTGTTGTCGCGTACGTGCCGCGCGCACGCCTCGACCGCTGGACGGTTGCCCTGGCCCTCGGTCTTGTCGCCATGACCTCGGTGGCGCTGCTGCGGGCTCTGGCCGATCCCCGCGGCTTCAACCGCCTCAGCTCCGGACTCGGCGGAGCCGCCGTGCTGTCGGTGGCGCTCATCATCGCCGCAGCATGGCTGTTTGGCCATCACCTCCGCCGCCCGCGATGCCATCTGCTCGTGGCGGCGGCCGTTGCCGTGGCGTTGCTCGTTCTGACGTTCTCCCGCGCGGGTCTTGCGGTCGCGCTCCTGGCGGCGGCAGCGCTCGCCTGGGCCGTGCGGGACCGCCTGGGCCGCGCGGGACGACGGGTTGCGGTGGGCGTCGTGGCGGTTGCCGCGACTGCCGGGGTGGCTGCCGCCGTCGTGTTTCCGGACCTCGCGGGGAGGCTCCTCACCCTGGGCGACGAGGGTCGGGCCATCAACCTCCACACAGCCCTGGGGGCGTGGCTGACGGACCCCGGACATGCGTTCCTCGGGCTCGGCACCGCTGGGGTCTGGCCCTGGTTCGCCGTCGACAACGACCTCGTCTGGGCCCCCGAGACCGGTCTTCTCGGGGTGACCGGGATCGAAGGGGAGCTCCTGGTCAACCCCCACAGCACCTTCCTGGGGATCGCCGTGGAACTGGGAATCGTCGGGCTGGCGCTGTGGCTGGCGGTCATCTGGTTCATCGTGCGCGCCGCCGCCCGCGTCCGTCACACCTCAGCTGCGGGGTTCGGGCTGGTGGCCGCCGCCGCCTGCGTGGTGGCGTTCCTCTTCGACACCTATCTGCTGCGCAATCCCGGTGTCTCCTTCATCTGGTGGTGTGCTGTGTTCGCTGGGCTCGGGTGTTCCGTGACGGGGCGTCGCCGGGCGACGAGCCAGCAGCCATCGGGTGATGCAGAACCCGGCCAGGAGCAGTGAGGCGAGGGCGCTTGCCGCGATTCCGGCATGCAGGCCCGGCTGGGTGTACTGGCAGCTGAGCTCCCGCTGCCCCGTCGCCTTGACGGAGAGGAAGCCCTGACGCTGCCCTGCGGGGACCTCAACGTCATCGAGGGTGCACCGCCAGCCGGGGGTGGCGGCCGTGGCGACGGTGACGTCACCGCTCTGGGGGGTGTCGAAGATGGCGCGGATCCGGCTTCCCGAGGCCTCGATCTGCGGGACTTCCATGGACTCCACGCCGGAGAGCAGCTCTGCGCTGTCGTGGCAGCGGAATGAGGCAGAGGTCGGCAGGGCTGCCGGGGCGGCTCGCAGGCGCAGCACCGTCGGCTCTGCCGCCGGGTATTCCTGGATTCCCGTGGAGCTGTGGTAGTCGCGTCTGAGGGTGAGGTCGGAGCCTTCTACGTCGACGTACATGTCCTTGAAGGCGTAGGAGTCGATGGAGAGCACATCACCTTGCGGGCAGCTGGCCGAGATGACGACCTCCGTCACCTCCTTGCTGCCGGAGCGGTTGACATCCAGGCCCAGGGGAGTGCCGCTCGCAGTCTCCGCCGACACCTCGGCGGGCCGGTAGATGGGGTGCGGAAGCAGGTTCTCGCGTGTGCCGAAGACGCTGTCGGTCTGCTTGGCCGGTGACGTGTAGGTCCGGACCAGAGGCAGCGCCGGTGAGGACGTCATGGTCGCGGTCTCGTAGTCGTAGCGGGCTGCCACGGCGAAGATGGCGTCGGCGACCGATCCTGACTGGTCGTCGAGCATCCGCCCCGCAGAGGCGTATCGCATCCCCAGCCGGGCGTAGGCCTCGCTGGTCTCAGAAGGCATCATGCTGGAGGAGTAGGCGACTCCCGGGAAGCGATCCCGCGCAGCGACGTTCACGTGGAAGAAGAAGGGCTCCCGGAACGGCTTGGGGTTTCCTGCGCGATACAGCGGCCACTGGCTGGCGGCGGTGACGGCCCTGGCAGCCGGGACGCTCTCCCGCGAGGTGATCACGTGGCGTTCGCTGGAGGCCAGGAAGTCGCGGTTCGCCTCGTCGATGAACCCGGCCGTCAGCAGCACCTCGTCGAGGGTGAGCAGCAACACCGCTGTGGCAGCTGCGATCCGCACGGCATTGCCTCGCCGTGAGCCCACCCGCAGCAGCTGGTTGACCCATGTCGCCCATGCGCCGCCTCCGCTGATGAAGCCCCCCACCGTCATCAGGGCCATGCAGCCCAGTGCCAGTGCCGGGTAGATGAGCAGATCTGGGGAGATGTAGACGCGATCCTTCGGGATGTAGAGCAGCGCATCGGCCTTGGCGATGTCGTTGGGCACGAAAGTGTGGGGGAGCAGCGCGAACAACAGAGCCAGCACCACGCTGGCGAGCGCAACCTGGGACAGGCGCGGCCAGTGGAAGCTCTCCTCCGACCACAGGGCCTTCCAGGCGCAGATGAGGATCCACCCGACGATCACGAAGACGAACCGGTACGGGCTGCCGTGGGGGCTGACGAATGCGCTCCAGATCAGCATCACGCTGGGAAGACGGGTGGAGGCGACCACCAGAATCCCCAGAGAGCCCCACCAGAACAGCCGATCTCTGAGAGTGGAGGCCGTGGACGCCACCAGTGAGACAGCCAGGAGCAGCACGATGCTGCCGACGAAGAAAGCTGGGGCTGCGGCGACCCCGGAGGTGCCCGGAAGGAACCTGAGCGCGAGCAGGTCTTTGGGATAGGCGTTGAGAAGCGGCGCCGGGGAGCCGGTGGACCCCTTGAGGATCAGGGCTGTCGGCAGGATCGCGAAGGCAGCCAGCGCGGCTCCGACGACGCCCCTCACAGCGAAGCGCGCCAGACCGGCCAGCGCCTGTCGCCACGGTGTGGCCCTTCCCAGCGCCCACACCACATAGAACAGGACCGCCCCGATGATGGCCATGTAGGCGGTGTAGTAGTTGGACCACAGTGTGACCGCGACCGCGACGCAGGACAGCGCAAGATGCCTGCCCCGCAGCGATGCCATGGCGACCAGGCACAGCACTGGGAAGGCGATCAGGCCGTTCATCCACTGCGGGGTGTAGATCGACACCTCGAACACCCAGGCGCTGCAGGCGTACAGAGACCCGAACAGGGCCGCCAAGATGGTGTTGCTTCCGGGAGCCAGCATGCGGAGCAGCACCGCCATCGCCGCGCCCGCGACGGCAGCCTGCAGCAGGACCATGGCCGTCAGGCCCAACTCGACCAGATGCTCGGGGACCAGGGCGAGAATAAAAGGAAAGGGGCCGCCAACATAATTGGTGACATCACCGAAAAAGGGCACGCCAGATCCCGAGGCCCAGGTGAATTGCAGATCGGTCAGAGGATCACCCAAAAGGGCGCGACGAAACTCCGCGTGGAAAGCCAGGTATTGCGTGAGATAGTCGCCCTGCCCCCTGACGAAGGGGCCAAAGGGGTAGATCCTGCGTATGACCATGACGAGGACATGTAACAGGAGAGTCAAGCCTGCTGCCGCCAGCGCAGCCGACCAGCTCTTGTCCAGGCACCGCCTCAACCAGGACTCCGACCCCATCCGCTTTTCCATGGCGCGCAGTTTAGTCGTGCCCCGACCCGTCTTGCAGTCTCTGGGACTGGTGTCACAGCCTTGCTGCTCAGGGCGGGTCGTGTGAACGGGAACTGCGGAGGAAAGTGCTGCTAGGCTGTCCTGCGTCGGCCTGCCAGTCCTGCTCTCCGCGCCGACGGCTGGGGGGCGGGCGTGGCGGATCTGCTCAGTTGTGAAGATCTGATGGTGATTATTCGAGGCGGGACGGTAACGAGTGGAGTGTGTGGTGGCATGATCAAAAGACTTCTGCATTCCTCGTTGCTTCGGTATCTGGGAGTCGGCGGTTTGGCGTTCGCCGTTGACTTTGCGCTCACCGTCGGGCTGCGTGATCTGGTGCATTGGCCATTGTGGCTTGCCGTTGGAATTGGCTATCTGGGTGGATTCTGCGTCAACTTCTTCCTGCAGCGCAACTTTTCCTTCGGCAGCTCCAAGGGATACTCTTGGTCGCTAATCTGGTATTTACTTTTGGTGGGGTTCAACTGGGGGGCGACCACCGTCGCGATGTATCTTTTTGAGGGGCTGGGATTGGCGACGGCCATCGGCAAGATCATCTGCACTGCGATGACGACGGCTTGGAACTACCCCGCCTATCGTTTCCTGGTGTTTCCGCAGGGCGGCGAGACAGAGAGCCGAGAGGGGCGTCCAGCATGAGCCCCGAGGCTGTCGACTTCGTGGTGCCCGCTCACAACTCCGCGGAGCTGCTGCCGGAGACGGTGGCTGAGATATCGCGATGGGCCATGAACCGGGACGTCACCTGTCGAGTCCTCATCGTCGAGAACGGATCTCGTGACGACACCCTCGCCGTGGCTGAGAAACTGGCGGCCGAGTATGCGGAGGGTCGATGTGTGGTGGTAGCAGCCACTTCTGATGTCGGCATGGGGAATGCCTACCGAGCTGGGATCGCCCTGACAAAGGCGGAGCTGGTGGTGCTCACCGCAGACGACCTTCCGTTTGGCACATCCGACGTCGACCACTGGTGGGGGCATCCCGTTGAGGGGTTGGCCATCGGCTCCAAGGCCCACGCGGAATCCGCAGTCCACCGGGGGGCCAGTCGCTCCATAGCGTCCCTGGGCTTCAGAGTCCTGCGTCGGGTGCTGCTCGGATCCAGGGTGGGGGATCCGCAGGGAACGCTGCTGGCTCCCGGTCCCTGGCTGCGTTCGCTGGAGCCCTCGCTGGAGGAGACTGGGTATCTCAGCTCAACGGAGATCGTCCTGGCGGCTGAGGCCATGCGGCTTCCGATCACGGAGATGCCCGTCACCCTGACCACCCGGCAGCAGGCGCACGCCACCCGGATCAAGCTCAGCGACGTCTGGCAGATGGGAGTGGGCCTGGTGACGCTGCGACGCCGCAGCCGCAGATTCTCCGACGCCATACCCCAGCGATGAGCAATCGGCCCGGCAGGTCCCTCGTTGGGCTGCCGGGCCTGAATCGCGTCGCCTTCGGGGCTCAGTCCTGCCCCAGAGCCTCCATGAGGTCGATCATGAACTCCGTCTCCTCCTGGGCTAGGCGCTGCCAGCCGTTGGGAGCGCCGAGGGCCGCCAGGAGCTCCCGGTCACCGGGCTCGTTATTCATGGCCTCCAGCCCCGACCACAGCAAATCAATCTTGTCAGCCAGCGCAGGGCTGACCAGTAGCGAGTGACGCACCACGTAGATCTTGCTGGAGATCAGGACCCTCAGCTGGCGTCTGACCAGCTGGGACAGCTCGTCGTATGCCTCGCGGGGCAGGAAGCCGATGTCGGCTTGCTGCCGCAACACCGCCTTCGCCACCAGGATGGGGTTCGGCTTGACCTCCAAGTCCACCGACTCCGGGGTCAGATCAGCCGGCTCCAGGAGGATGCGGCAGATCCGCTCCACATCAGGGGCGTCTGTGGCCGCCACCGTCACACGGTCTCCCAGGTCGGTGATCTCCTTCCACGGGCTCTCCTCCGCGACGACGATGGCCGCCTCGTTCGCGATGCCCTCTGGCGCGGCCAGCGGCAGGAATCCCTTGTCGCGCACCAGCGTCGCGGTGTTCGCGGCGTTGGCGAACACCAAGTCGGCGCGTCCGTCGTTGAAAGCGGCGTGCAAGTCGGCGAAGTCGTCGTAGACCGTGGCCTGCACCGGCTCGCCCGTGATGTGCTGGATCTTGGTGTTGAAGATGAACCAGTCGGTGATGTTGCGGACGTTCACGTCCGGGCTGATCGCCAGTTGCAGGGTCATGCGTGCCGAGCCTCCTTGCTGGACATCTCAGCGTAGATCTTCTCCATCTCGCGCACCTTCGCGCGTGACGGCTCACGTCGCACGGAGGTGTGGCCGAGAACCTTGCCTCCACGAACCTTCGGGATGATGATGGCGTAGACCCAGTAGAAGCCGCCGTCCTTGCGGAGATTCTTCACATATCCGCTCCAGCGCTTGTGGCCATTGATGGTCTGCCACAGATCCGCGAATGCGGCTGCCGGCATATCGGGATGCCGGAGAATGGCGTGCGGCTGACCTATCAGCTCATCCTCCTCATAGCCCGACATTCTGACAAAGGCCTCATTGCATTTCGTGATGATGCCGTTGGTGTCGGTTTGTGAAACGATCAGCTCCCCGCTGGGGAAGTGGGTCTCCACGTTCGTGGTCTGGACCAGACGGGTGGAGCCGTCGTAGTAGCGCATCCAAGTTTCGGACCCCTCGCCGACGATCTGGTCAGGGGTCATGTCCTGCATCGGGCTCATCGCAGCCGCTTCGCGATCTCGCGGGCGGTGTACTTGATCTCGTAGAGCAGCAGGCCGAGCTTGCCCTCGTCGGTGGAGATGGCCTCCAGCACGGTGTCCTCACCGGCCTGAACCAGGATCACGTAGCCGTCCTTGCCCTTGATGAGCACCTGCTCCAGGACTCCGCGCTGCAGCTCCCCGACGATGCGCGAGCCCATCGACAGCGCGGCGGCGCCCATCGCGGCGGCCCGGTCTTCGTCAGCGCCGTGGGCCAGCGCAGAGGCCAGCGGGAAGCCGTCGGTTGACACTAGGACCGCCCCCTCGACGTCGGGGGTGCTGGTGACGAAACTCTGCAGCAGAGCTTGAAGGTCCGAGTTGAGAGACATGGTTGGCTCCTTGTGTGATCCTCAGGACGGAAACGATCTCCGTTGAGGGGAAGTGACTCGGGCGAGTCTAACGAGGTCCCCTGGACCCCGCCAGGCAAGAGCAATTACGTTGACGTATTTCATGTGCTGAAGGTTCGCGATGTTCTTGCCTTCCCTGATTTCTCGGGGAGCTCCGGGTGAACCTGAACCTGAACTTCAACGTATTAAACGCGGTTAATTAACTGTCCATTTGCTTGCTGTGCATTCGCCGGGCAGCCGCCCACTGATCGGCCAGGAAGGGGAATTTCCCACATCTGGCCGATCAGCTCGGCGGATTCAGCGGATGTTGAGGTCACCGACCAGGACGCAGCGCCGCCGCCGGGCGAAGCTGCGCGCAGAGGTCAGGCCCTCGCCGGTCGGCCCGGCGATCGTGAACGTCGAGTAGCCCTCGCCGCCGATCCCGAGCCCCGAGAAGCTGGGGCCATTCTTCACGAAGATCGTGGTCTGGATCAGCTTGCCCATCTTCGTCAGCTTGTGGACGTTGAGGCTGTGCATGACGGCGGTGTGGCGGTTACCATGCTCCAACTCGACGGCAAGCTCGATTGCGGCATCCACGTCCGGGACCCGCACCAGGCCAATCACCGGCATCATCAGCTCGTGCACCACGAACGGATGCTTTGCGGAGGCCTCGCACACGATCAGCCGCACCCCTGGCGGCGGGTTGACCCCGATTGCCTCCAGGATGCGGGCCGCAGGCTTGCCGACCCACTCGGTCCTCGGCTTGCCGTCCGCCAGCAGCAGCCCCTCCAGCGCCGTGATCTCGTCGCCCGTGGCCTCGTAGGCTCCGTTCTTGATCATGCAGAACTTCAGCATGTCCGCGATGGCGTCGACCGCGATGATCTCCTTTTCCGCGGTGCAGGGCAGATTGTTGTCGAAGCTGGCCCCGTCGACGATGCACTTGGCTGCATGCTCTAGGTCCGCAGTCTCATCCACGACGGCGGGAGGATTCCCAGCGCCCGCGCCGATGGCCTTCTTGCCGGAGCGCAGCACCGCGTTCACGATGCCCGGGCCGCCGGTGGCCACCAGCATCCGCACCCGCGGGTGCGCCATCATCTTGTTGGTGTTCTCCAGCGACGGCGCGGTGACGGTGACGATGAGATTGGCGGGGGCCCCTGCGGCGCGCAGCACCCGGTTGAGTGTGCGGACCTGCCAGCACGACAGCCGCGCAACCCGCGGGTGGGGGCTGAACACCACGGAGTTGCCCGCGGCCAGCATCCCGATGGAGTTGCAGGTGATGGTTTCGGTGGGGTTGGTGGTGGGGGTGATGGCCCCGATCACCCCGTAGGGCGAGTACTCCACGGTCGTCAGCCCGTCATCACCCGACCAGGCCTCCGTGATGAGATCCTCCACGCCGGGCGTGTCTGTCGCAGCCACCCTGTTCTTCAACAGCTTGTGGCTGACATCCCCCATCCCAGACTGGGCGACGGCCTGCTCCGACATGTATTCGAGGTTGGCCGGATCCAGCATCACCTCACGGATGGCGGCGATGAAACGCCGACGGTCCGCCAGGGAGCACGTCAGGTACTCGCGCTGCGCCCTGTAGGCGGCCTCAATGGCCGTGTCCATGTCCGCGAACACCCCGTCGCCCTCCGGCTCGTCGCCTGCAGGCGGTGGTGGCGGCGCGCCGGTGGAAGCCTGCGGGGCCGGTGGCGTCGTGGTGGCCATGCCCGCGAGAACCTCGCGGATCGTCTCCTCCAGTTTCTCCGGATCGATCTTCATTGACTATCTCCCGTCGTTGTTCCAGTCCTGCAGCGCGCAGGTCGCGATCTCAATGTCCTCCTCGGCGGAGCCACCCGACACCCCGAGGCCGCCGACCAGCCTCCCGCCCATGAGGACGGGCCTGCCGCCACCGAACAGCACAACCCGGCCGGAATTGGTGTCTGACAGGCCGGGGAAGGCCCCGGTCTCCCTGGCCAGGGGGCCGAGGGACTCGGTCGGGGCCTTGAAGGCGACGGCGCTCCATGCCTTGTTGATTCCCACCTCGGTGGCAGCCAGCAGCGCACCCGGCATCCGGTGCAGCAGCATCAGGTTCCCGCCGTCGTCGACGGCCGTGATCACGACGGCGACGCCCAGCCGGGCGGCGTGAGCCTCCGCATACCCGGCGAGCCGTTTCGCGGATGCCAGGGAGAACCC
>CAKZJI010000496.1 GCA_936941515.1 uncultured Propionibacteriaceae bacterium | reverse complement strand
GAGGCTCATCGTCGGGCGGCGTCTGGCCAATGCGCAGCTTGGTGAGGCACTCCTGCCCAAACGGGTTGCCCTTCCCGCATTCGCCTCGGATGCGCTGAGCTCTGTCGCGTACGCCCCAGACGAGATCCTGATCACCCTGTCGCTGGCGGGAATGGCTGGGTTCATGCTCTCCTGGCAGGTTGGACTGGCAGTTGCGGCGGTGGTCGCTGTGGTCATCATGAGTTATCGCCAGACGGTTCATGCATACCCGGATGGTGGTGGCGACTACAAGGTGGCGAATGACAACCTTGGGCGGTTTGCAGGGCTCACCGTGGCCTCGGCACTCCTTGTCGACTACGTTCTCACGGTCGCGGTGTCGGTGTCGGCTGCCATCGCCAATGCGAAGGCGATGGTGCCGTTCCTTGAAGGCCGTGAGGCCTGGGGGGCCATCACGGTCATCGTCCTGCTGACTCTGGCCAACCTGAGGGGTGGCCGGGAGTCGGTGGGAGTGTTCGCGATCCCGACCTATGCCTTCATGGCATCAATGTTGCTCATGATAGGGGCTGGGCTGTTTCGCGTGCTCGTCCTGGGGCAGGACCTTCGCAGTGAGACCGCGGATCTCATGGTCGCACGATCCGATGGAATGGAGACTGTGATCGGCTGGACTCTGGTCGCGATCCTGGCGAGGGCCTTCTCCTCAGGATGCGTGGCGCTGACAGGGGTGGAGGTCATCAGCAACGGGGTACCGGCCTTCCGGCCCCCGAAGAGCCGCAATGCCTCCGTTGCGCTGGCAACTCTCGGGGGGATAGCGATCGTCATGCTCCTCGGTATCCTGGGCCTGGCCAATCTCACGCACGTCCATCTGATTGATGAGTTTGCGGGAACCCACTACGTCGACCAGTTGGGCAATGCCGTCAGCCCGGCTGTCGCCACGATGACCGGGCAACTGGCAAGGGCTGTGTTCTCTGACTGGTTCCCGCCAGGCTTCTACATCGTCGTCTCGGCGACGATGCTCATTCTGTTCCTGGCGGCCAACACGGCCTTCAAAGGCTTCCCGGCGTTGGCCTCGACCCTCGCCAAAGACCGATACATGCCCCGGCAGCTGCACACTCGCGGCGATCGGCTGGCCTTTTCCAATGGGATCTTGATGCTGGCGATTGCCGCCATCATCCTGGTGGCGGTGTTCAACGCCTCTGTCACCGCCCTGATCCAGATGTATGTGGTTGGTGTCTTCATCTCATTCGCGCTCGGTCAGGTCGGCATGGTTGTGCACTGGGGCAGGGCGTTGGGCAAGGAGGAGAGCCCGAGACAGCGGCGGAGGATCCGGCGTTCCAGGCTGATCAGCCTGACCGGGGCGACTGTGATTACAGTGGTTCTCGTTGTGATCCTGGTCAGCAAGTTCCTGCATGGAGCCTGGGTTGCCCTGGGTGCCATGGGCGTCATGTTCATGCTGATGCTTGCCATATCGAACCATTACCGGGCTGTGGCTGACGAGCTGAAGCTGACGTCAAAGTCCGACAGGGCACTGCCAAGCAGGGTTCGCGCGGTGGTGCTGGTACAGCAGGTGAACCTACCGGTGGCCAAGGCCATCGCATATGCGAAGGCTAGCCGCGCCACCTCCCTGGTGGCGGTCACGATCGCCATCGACGATGAGGAGACCCGGGAGGTCATGGAGGCCTGGCAACGAGAGGACTTCGGGATTCCGCTGCGGATGCTCGCCTCACCGTACCGTGAGATCACGCAGCCCTTCCTGCGATATGTCGCCGACTTGAGGACCGAGAATCCCCGGGATGTCGTCGCCGTGTACATTCCTGACTTCGTGGTCGGACACTGGTGGGAATCCCTGCTACACAACCAGACAGCGATGCTGATCCGCACCCGGCTGCATTTCATGAAGGGGGTCATGGTCATCTCGGTGCCCTATCAGCTCGGCAGCGCGCGACGTCAAGAACGCAGAAGGGGGATTGGGTGATCGAGGTCACGCTGGGGAAGGTGGCCCATGGCGGTTTCGTCGTCGCCCGCAGCTCCGGGAAGGTGATCTTCGTGACCGGCGGACTGCCGGGAGAGCGAGTGCTCGTGCAGATCACGGAGACTGGGTCACGTTTTGATCGCGGACGGGTCGTTCAGGTTCTGGAGCCCTCGACCTCGCGAGTCACCCCGCCCTGCCCCATCGCCGACAGCTGCGGGGGCTGTGACTGGCAGCATGCCAGTCTGGAGGCGCAGCGGCAGCTGAAGACCGAAGTGGTGGCTGAGCAGTTGTCGCGTCTGGCGGGCATCTCCTGGGAGGGGCAGGTGGAATCTGTCGAGCCCGCTTTGCACTGGCGGACCCGGATGCGATACGCCGTTGCGGGGGGCCGGGTCGGCTTGAGGGGACGACGGTCACACGAGGTCGTCCCACTTCCTGCGCAAGGGTGTTTGGTCTCTCATCCCGGAGTCAGCCCGGACCAGTTGAACCGGCTGGCTGAGGGCTCTCGGGAGCTTACAGTCGTCCACAGCGCAGATGGGACGAGCATCCTCGCGGACGGGAAACTTGTGTCAGGCAATGCTGTGGTCCGCGAACGTGCGGGTGGCTATGAGTTCCGCGTTGCCGCAGATGGCTTCTGGCAGGTTCACCCTGCGGCCGGGGAGACGTTGCTGGCTGCTGTGCTTGAAGGACTTGAGCCATCTCCGGGTGAGCTGGCGCTTGATCTGTACTGCGGCTCTGGACTGTTCGCAGCTGGACTGGGGGGAGCCGGCGCCGGGGTGGTGGGGGTCGCCCCCGCCGGCGCGCGGGCCTGCCGGATGCCCCCTCCCGCGATGATGCCTCCATCTGATGTGAGCCCGCTCTCCCCAGGCTGGCATCCGGCGCTGACACCTGATCCGACACCTGATCCGGCGCCTGTGGGCCGTCCGTCCGTAACAGCCCACCAGGAACGACGGACAGCCCATTGGAAGCAGCGTCCGACTGCCCACCCTTTTTCATAACGACCACTCTTGAATTATCCAGATCGATGGCGTAAATTTCTGGAACGATCAATGTGATTATTCCATACAAAGCTGAATGGGTCAGCCGCGGGCAGATCTGCCTCCCACCGACTGTCCCACCTGCAACCCCTGCAAACCTTGCGAAGCCTGCAAAACGCCACGAACAACGAACGGTCTTGCGAATCGCCACGCGACACCAACACAGAAGGAGCCTCACCATGATGCCTGCCGACCATCCCCCCGCCCCGACGTTCGATACCCTCGACACCGTCATCACCCAGGCGGTGCAGGAAGAACGCATCGTCG
>CAKZJI010000495.1 GCA_936941515.1 uncultured Propionibacteriaceae bacterium | reverse complement strand
CCCATCGGCCTGATCGTCAGCGTGGCCGGGGCATTCCTGACATCGGCACTTGAACCGCTTCGCATCCCCGAGGCCGGGTGGCTGACACCCTGGAGCCTGATCGTCGGCGCCTCCCCGCTGGAGCCCGCCAGCGCCTATCTCACCGGGACCGCAGCCGCCACCCCGCAGCTGCTGACCACCCCGACCGGCGTCTTCGACGTCATAGCCCTGATCGTCCTGGCCGCCGCCTGGACCGCCGCCGCCATCTGGTTCGTCACCAAACCCAAGGAACTGTCATGACTCAAGCAACCATCACCCGGCCCCGTCACCTGACCATGTGTGCCTGGCGGTGGGAACGCCGCAAGACCTCCCTGCTGCCCGTGGCCGCCACCGCTGCCCTGTTCGGTCTCCTGGGGGCACTATCCGGGTTCTGGAGCTATCAGTACAACCAGGAGATCTATGTCGAACAGCAGATGACCTGGGAGGCTGTGCTGATCAACGGCGCCCAGCTGCCCGCCACGGTGTTCCTTCCCGCCGGGATGGCGATATTCGCGGCTGTCGATGCAGCCCGTGAGCAGAGGGCCCGGGGCTGGCAGCGTGCCCGGTCGCTGGACCGGGCAGGGGTGCTGTTACGTGCCCAGGCTCTGCGCAACCTGGAGCGTGCCGCGGTCACGGCGCTGGTGTTCTCCAGCATGATCTTGGGAACCATCGTGGTGATGGGCTTCGGACAGGACCTGCTCGTGGACGGCGGACTCGCGGTGATCGTGGGCCGCACCCTGGCGGCGGTGCCCTGCTACTGGGCCGTCGGATGTGTCATCACCGCGGCTGGGCTGTGGATTCGTGAGTTCTCAGGGCTGGCGGTCACCGGACTGCTGGGGTCGATCCTGGCCATGGCGATCCGGGTTGTGGCTCCGGGGCTCTCAGGGCTGGTGCCGTTCGCATTGCCTGTGAACGCGATGACCGCGAAGGGTGGCGACGAGCTCTTCTCCTATGCGGACATGACAGGCTGGGCTGGGATCGGGCTGGCGTGGGTGATCGCACTCTACGGTGTTGCCAGGTGGCGTGCGGCACGAATGGAGGCGTGAGGTGAGCAGCGACATCCGGGTGCGGCGCACTCCTTTCGAGGCCCGGATCGAGGGCTGGAAGCACAACTCCCGCCTGGTCGACGGCTTCTGGTGCGGGCTTGCTGCGCTATACCTGACGGTGATGGTCTGGCGGCTGCCACTGATCCAGCACCTCCCCCTGGGGCTGCTGCCGTGGGAGATCGTCTGCGCGGCTGCCGGGCTGGTGGCGGTGGCTCTGCGACGCCGGCACCCGGAGGCCGCAGTGGGGCTGGTGATTGTCGCTGCGCTCGCTGAGGCGGTGCTGACTGGTGCTTTTCTCGTCATGGTTCCGGCGGTCATGGTGCAGTACAGCGCCGTGCGGGCGGGTCGTCTCCCCGCCGCGGTGGTGGCCACCGTGCTGCTGCAGGCGGCGGCACTGGCCGGGAGCTGGCTCGTGGCACTCGGAGGCCGGTCCAGTGGGGGCTACTTCTCCATGGCCTTCATGCTGCTGGCCGGGGCATCCGCTGGGTTGCTGGTCAGGTGGAGGCACGATCGGTTGCAGGCCCGCGACCGGGAGCTGCGCGCCGACGCCGCCCGACGGCAGGAACAGGCCCGGATGGCCGTCGCAACCGATCTCCACGACACCGTCGGGCATGCCCTGACAGCAGTCATCAGCCTGTCACGAGGAGCCTTGGCCGTCCTCGACGACGACCCCGCCGCTGCCCGGGAGGCGCTCGTCATGCTGCAGGAGACTGCCCAGCTGGGACTGGACCGCACCCGCGGGGTGGTTGCCCAGCTGAGCAGCGACGACCCCGCCAGCGACGACGGAGACGACACGGTGGCGTCGCTGGCGCAACGGGTCCGGGCTGCGGGACGGAGCCTCCGGGTCGTCGCCGGACCCGCACCCGAAGTCGCGCATCCCCTCGTTGTGCCGGTGGTGCGTGAGGCCCTGACCAATGCGCTGCGCTACGCCGACGACTCCCAGATCCTGGTCGCCGTCACCCCTGCGGCGGTGGGAGGAGTCGAGGTGCGGGTGACCAGCGGCTTGGCCCTCACCGCGGCACCGGCAGCTGGGGGCGGCCGGGGCTTGTCCGGGCTTGCGCGTCGCATCGCTGAGGTGGGCGGTGAGTTCTCCGCAGGACCTGACGGCGACCAGTGGGTAGTGGCCGCCAGGCTTCCGGAGCTGGCCCCGTGATCCGGGTGCTGATCGTCGACGACCAACCGTCGATCCGGCTGGGGCTCACACTGCAACTGCGAGGCGCACCCGGGATTGAGGTCGTGGGGGTCGCCGCCGACGGCCAGGAGGCCCTCGACCTCATCGGTTCTGGGAAGGCAGACCCCGAGGTGGTGCTCATGGACGTGCGGATGCCGCGTCTCGATGGGATTGCCGCCACTGCCCAGCTCGCTGCTGCCCACCCGGACGTGCGGGTGCTGATCCTGACCACTTTCGACGAGGACGAGGCTGCGTTCGCTGCGCTGGACGCCGGTGCCTCGGGATTCCTCCTCAAGGATGCGACGATGCAGCAGCTGGTTGATGCCGTGGCGGCCGTCGCGCACGGTGATGCCGTTCTGGCTCCGCGTATCACCCGTGAGCTGCTGGCCCGGGCTGACCTGAACCGCCACGTGCAGCCCCGGGAGGGTGACCGTCGGTCAGCGGCCAGAGCGCTTCTGCAGCGGCTCAGCGAACGGGAGCTGGAAGTGCTGACAGCTGTGGGGCGTGGCCTGACGAACGCGGAGATAGCCGAGACCCAGCACCTGGCCCCCTCCAGCGTGAAAACCTATATCAGTCGGCTGCTGACCAAGCTGGATCGCCGCGACCGGGTGGGCCTGGTGATCCTGGCCCGTGACGCTGACCTGCGCTGAGCCCGTGGCTGCGGGGTCAAGAAGCCGAGGCCAGCAGATGACGGGGCGTCGACTGAACCTGTCCGACGAGCCGGGGAGAAGCTTGCCGCCCAGCTGCATGTCAGGGTAAACATTGGGCATGACATGCATCTGGGCTCACCGTGGAGCATCGGCATACGCCCCCGAGAACACCATTCCCGCCATCCAGCAGGCGATCGAGATGGGTGCGGACGGCGTCGAGCTCGACGTGCGCCGCCCCGACACCGGCGACTCCCTGCCGATCGACCTGTCGGGTCACGACGGCCTGCTCGTCCTCGCCGGGACCGGCGCGGTCGCGGTCCGCTTCCGCGACCGCGAGGCGATCGCCCGCCGCGACGGGATGGG
>CAKZJI010000494.1 GCA_936941515.1 uncultured Propionibacteriaceae bacterium | reverse complement strand
CAGCTGTGGATCGACCGCGGCGTCACGATCTTCCGCGTCGACAACCCGCACACCAAGCCCGTCGAGTTCTGGGACTGGCTGCTGGAGCGCGTCCACGAGACCAACCCCGAGGTGATTTTCCTGGCTGAGGCCTTCACCAGACCTCAGATGATGGGCGCCCTCGGAAAGGTGGGATTCCAACAATCCTACACCTATTTCACCTGGCGGGTCACCAAATGGGAGCTGACCGAATATCTGACGGAGCTGTCCGGGGAGATGGCCGCGTACTACCGTCCGAATTTCTTTGTGAACACCCCGGACATCAACCCCTTCCATCTGCAGTCGGGGAATCCCGCGATCTTCGCCATTCGCGCCATTCTTGCGGCGACATTGTCCCCCAGCTGGGGAGTTTACTCGGGATTCGAACTGTTCGAGCACAAGCCGAATGCGATCGGCCGCGAAGAATACCTGGACTCCGAGAAGTACGAATACCGTCCACGGGATTTCAGGTCCACTCCGAACCTCAATCTGCTGCTGGGGCAGTTGAACGGCATTCGCGAGCGTCATCCGGCGCTGCAGCAGCTGCGTGACATCCACTTCCACCACGCCCCCCACGACTCGGTGATCGTCTATTCCAAACATGATGCCGACGATGTGATGCTGGTGGTGTGCTCCCTGGATCCAGACAACACCGTCGAGTCTGATGTCTACCTGGATCTGGCGGCGCTCGGCCTGCCTCCCGGCGCACAGGTGGAGGTTCACGACGAGCTCACCGGCGAGGACTACATCTGGGGAGAGCGCAACTGGGTGCGGCTGTATCCCGGCAGGCCGGCGCACATCTTCCATGTGACCCAGTTCTGACGCCATGACCTGCTCACTAGGACCATTGCGGGATGCGCTCTGGGGCCTCGCCGCTGCGTCCCGGTGGTTCTCGGGACGCACCCGGGATGGTCACCTCGACGGGATGGAGCTCACCGAATGGTTCCAGCCACCGGCCGGGCACACCCCCGGCCTGCGCAGCGCCATCCTCCACGTCAGCTATCCCACGGGAGAGCCTGAGCGGTATCACGTTCCCCTTGCCTGCTATTCGCCAGGGACCTGCCCCAGCAGGCCCCTGGCGCGGTTCACCTGGGATGGCGAGTCATTTGATGCACTGGAGGCCACCGGCAACGAGGCGGCGCTCGCCGTGTTGCTGGGATGCCTGCAACGTCAGAGGCCCGGTTTCGAACGGCTCCGGGAAGTCCCATCCGGCCTGACCGGAAGACGTTATCTCGGTGAGCAGTCGAACACCTCGATCTTCTACGGAGACCAGATCGTGGGTAAGGTCTTCCGGCGGTTGGAGGAGGGGGTGAACCTCGACGTGGAATTGCATCGCGTCCTGGCCGGTTCAGGGGCTGTGGCGGAGCTGTACGGCACCTGGTCGTGGCAGGGCGCAGACCTGGGAATCTTCCTGGAGGCCCTGCCCGAGCCCCGCGATGGCTATGTGGAGGCCTGCCGCGCGGCAGCTGCCAGACGGTCCTTTTCCGACGATGCCCAACAGCTAGGTCGGCAGCTGGCCGTCGTCCACCGACTGCTGGCAGAGCGCCTGCCAACCACGGTCCTTCCCGGGGAGGATATCGCAACAGATTTCAAGCGTCATCTGGAAGAGGCGGCTGCCGAGGTGCCAGAGCTTGCCCGGTACAGGCCGGCAATCCTCAGCCGCTACCAGGCCTTGGAGGGGTTGCGATTTCCTGCCCAGCGCATCCACGGCGACTGCCACCTCGGGCAGGCGCTCCTCACCGGCGACGGCTGGCGCTATGTGGACTTCGAGGGCGAGCCCCTCAAACCCTTGCGGGAGCGCCGCGCCCTCGACTCCCCATGGCGTGACGTGGCGGGCATGCTCCGCTCCCTGCACTACGCCGCCTCAGAGGGAGACTCTCCCCAGGGCTGGCTGGACGAAACCCGCGACGCCCTGCTCGACGGCTACGGCCCAGCCGACGCATCAGCCCTAACCCTGCTGGAAGCCTACGAAACCGACAAGGCCATATATGAGACGATCTACGAAACCCGAATGCGCCCCCACCTGCTGCATGTTCCCCTGGGTTTCCTGGCCGCACAGGACCAGCGGTAGCCCGTGAACCCCTACCTAGTGGCGTGGCGTTGAGGTGAGTTTACGTTTGCGGTTGATTTTGGCGAGGATT
>CAKZJI010000493.1 GCA_936941515.1 uncultured Propionibacteriaceae bacterium | reverse complement strand
CCGGTAGCGATCAGCGCGCCATCGGCGCCGCGAAACTCCATGCGCGTGCTGGCCACGCGCGAGCCCAGGCGCAGCACTTCGGCGTGCGCGGTGAAGAAGTCGCCGATGCCTTGGCGCAGATAGTCGATGCGCAAGTCGATGGTGCCGAGCTTGACGAAGCGCTCCAGCCGGCGCGCGGGCGGCTCGTCCATGTGGCGCGCGCCGATCGCGGCCATCACCGCCATGCCGCCCATCGCGTCGAGCGTGGCGCTGATGACGCCGCCGTGCAAGCGGTTGTGGCTGAAGTGGCCGACCAGCTCGGGCCGCATGTCGACGCGGCCCACCACGTGGTCGGCCGCCATCTCGACCAGCTTCAGGCCAATCACCTGGTTGAACGGAATACGCTGCTCGAAAACCTGGCGCAGGCCTTCAACCCGGTCGGCGCGAACCTTGGGGTGTTGATGGGGGCTGTGCTGATCCTCCCGCACCTGACGCCGGAGACTGCGAAGACCATCATGTCGGCGGAGGAGATGCTCGAAGCCCAGCAGGCCGACCTGATGCTGGTCCTGCGTCCTTATCTAGGCATCGCGACGGCGCTGGTCCTCATCTGGCTGCTGATCGCCTTCCGCCGACTGCCACTCCCCCCGCAGGAGGCAGCACCAGATGGCGGGAAGGGCCGTTTCGGGAGGCTGTGGGCCAACGGACACTACCGCTACGGAGTGATCGCGCAGTTCTTCAACGTGGCGGCTCAGACCTGCGCCTGGACCTACACCATCATCTACGCCCAGGACGTCGCCGGCACTTCTCCCGAGGAGGCAGGCTGGTGGTTGCAAGGCAGTTTGCTGCTGTTCCTGGTGGCCCGGTTCGCAATGGTTTTCATCCTTGGCGTCGTCCGCCCGGGACTGTTGCTGCTGATCATGGCGATCTTCGGGGTCGGCTGCTGCCTGACCTCCATCTTCGTGCTGAACATCGTTGGGCTCATCGCCGTGATCTGCATCTCCGCGGCCCTGTCGCTGATGTTCCCCACCATCTACGGCCTGGCCCTCAAGGGGCTGGGCGACGACGCCAAGTTCGGCTCCGCCGGCCTGGTCATGGCAATCCTCGGTGGGGCCACCATCCCGCTGCTGCAGGCGGTCGTCATGGACAAGGCGGGTTCAGCCGTCGGATTCATCATCCCCGCCGTCTGCCTGGCGCTGGTCGCCGCATATGCGGGATACGACCTGACCCACACCCGTGAGGAGGCATCATGAGGGTCCTGATGAGATCACTGGCTGCGGCGTTGGTCGCATCCATCACTGTTGTGCTGGGTGCCTGCGCGGGCAATCAGCCACCCGTCAAGATCGGTCTCATCACGAAGCAGGAGGCGAATCCCTACTGGGTGACCATGCGTGAGGTGGCTGAGGACACCGCGAGAAAGGCCGGGGCGACGCTGATCACCGCCACGGGCACCGGCGACGTGGATGTCCAGTCGCAGCGCGCGGCTTTGCAGGACATGGTCTCCCAGGGCGTCGACGGCATCCTGATAGCTCCTGCCGACTCCACGGGCCTGGCCCCTGACATTGAGGCCGCACGGGCCAAGGGCATCACCGTGATCGCATTGGACACTCCGATGACGCCTGCCGAGACGACGGACGCCTACTTCGGGACTGACAATCAGCGCGCCGGTGAGCTGGTGGGCGAGTACGCCAGGGCGAAGATCAAGGAGGCGGGGAAGCCTCCGCGGGTGGTCATGCTGAATCTGGCTCCGGGCATCACCTCCGGGGAGGAGCGTGCCGCAGGATTCCAGAAGGGCTTCCAGCTGACAGATGACGTTCTGGCGGCAGCTGTGGACTCTGAGGGCGACCAGGAGTTGGCGCGGCAGCAGATGGCGGCGACGGTGGCTGAGCACCCCGACGTCAACGTCGTCTACGCCGTGAATGAGCCAGCCGCACTGGGCGCGATCGACGCCATGCGGGCGGCAGGCATGAACATGGATGATGTAGTGGTCGTGACGGTGGATGGCGGCTGCGTCGCCATGAGGGAGGCCGTCAGACCTGGGGCCGTCGACGCCACGGCCATGCAGTTCCCCCAGAACATGGCCCGCCAGGGCGTGACCGCGATCGTCTCAAAGGTCCGGGATGGCCAGGCCCCGTCGAGCTACCTGGCCACTGGGACCGAGCTTGTCAGCGGGTCACCGGCCCCAGGGGTCGCATCGAAGAACGTCGAGTTCGGGATCCGCACCTGCTGGGGATGAGCTCAGCGGGCGTGGGCCCAGTCGTGGGCGGTCCAGGCTGGGGCGGTGGCCTCTGCGGGCTTGGGTTCAGTGGGGGCCAGCGCGACGGCGCCGACACCGCGGGTGGCGGGGTAGACGCCGAACTCGGCGTCCAGGAAGCGGTTGATCAGCGAACGAATGCTCATGTCTTCATGGTGCGTCCGGGAAATCAATACGTCCAATAATCAATTCTGACTCTATCCATGCGTTTAGGTTATAGGTATGGATGTCACCACTCTCCGCTGGTTCCAGCAGGTCGCAGACGGCGCCACCGTCACCGAGGTCAGCGAGTTGGAGTTCACCTCCCAGCCGGGTATCTCCCGGGCGCTGACGCGGCTCTCCGACGAGGTGGGGGCGCCGCTGCTCAGACGCGAGGGACGCCTGCTGCGCCTGACTCACGCCGGAGCCGCGTTCAAACGGCACGTCGACGCGATGCTCCACCATCTCGATGACGGCCTGGCGGCGGTGGCGCAGCTGACGGACCCGGAGACGGGACTGGTCACCGTCGCCTTCCAGCCGTCGCTCGGCTCGTGGCTGGTTCCCGCCCTGGCCGCAGGGTTCCGAGTCGAGCATCCCGACGTGCAGCTTGACCTTCGGGCCCTCCCGTCGCGCTCCCCCGATGTCGACCTTGAGCTACTCACCGAACGCCCCGCCAGCCGCACCCACATCTGGCGAGGGCTGCTGCGTGAGCCCATCCGGCTGCTGCTGCCAGAGGGACACCCGCTTAACACCACGGAAGGCCCGGTCCCCCTGGCCCGGCTCGGCGGGGAGAGCCTCATCGCCATGCCGCTGGGATCGCAGCTGCGACGGCTCACCGACTCGCTCCTGACAGACCTGGGCGTGGAGCCGGAGGTGGCTTTCGTCGTCGATGACCTGCCGAGCCTCTACGGCTATGTCGCAGCAGGCCTGGGCGTTGCCCTGGCGCCAAGCCGTCCCGTCCCCGGGGTTCAGATCCGGGCTCTGACGCAGGAGCCCTTCCGGGACATCGGGCTGGCATGGCTGAAGGATCGACGGCTCCTGCCGTCAGCCGAGCTCTTCAGGGACTACGTGCTGAGGCTGGCGAAGGCACGCCGCCTACCCAACCAATATTCAGCAGATAGCTTAAGCTAAAGCTTATGAAGGTGATTTCTGAATGTGTGGCCTTGCTGGGGGATGTGGTGCAGTCCCGCACCTCAGATCGTGCGACGGTGCACACGGCCACGGTCGCAGCCATTGAGCAGATGGAACGGCGGCATCCGGCGCTGGACCCGTTGCGCGTCACCGTCGGCGACGAGCTGCAGGGCGTCTACGCGACCCTGGGGCAGGCGATCACCGCCTGCTACGGGCTCCGCGACGAGCTGCTAGGGATCGCGGAGGTGCGTTGCGGGCTGGGTGGCGGCGAGGTGCGGATCATCGACGCGGAGCGCGGCATCCAGGACGGCCCGGCATGGTGGCAGGCCCGCGAGGCCATTGAGCTTGCGGAGGCCCTGGCCCAACGTCCTGGGCACCGCAGCTCCCGGACGGCGCTGATCGACACCCGAGGCTGCGCCAATCCCATCGCCGACTCCGCGCTCCGGGTCATCGACTCCCAGCTGGCCGGCCTCAGCCCCGGTGCCCGCCGCAGCTGGGCCCATCTGAGGTCAGGTCTGGACAACGCCGCCGCCGCACAGCTGGAGGGCATCACCCCGTCGGCAAACTCACAGCGCATCAACGACAACGGCCTGCGCCCCCTGGTGGCGCTGCTCGACTCACTGGTCATGTTGCCCTAGGGATTCCAACGGCAGGGACGGTGGCGAGACGAGCGGCTTCCACCCTCCCTGAGGCTTACTCACATTCGCAGGCATCGGAAGCCAATCAGGCTTGTCCGCAGGATCTACCACGACCAAGGGACCGACCCATCACAGTTAGGATGTGGCGATGAGCAAACAACCAGTTGACGAGGCCTGGGTCAAGCGACAGATTCAGGAGGATTTCCTTGATGACGGGTATGAGCCTATGGGAGTCGGGCACCCGGTTCCTGAGGACTACTTCAAGCGATTTGAGGGGGCGTTGCCCTGGACGCTGCTGTACATCTGGCGCACATTCGGTTTTGACGGTTTTGCCGATGGTCGGCTATGGCTGACGGACCCATTGGAGTGGGAGCCTGTTGTGGAGGCGTGGCTGGAGGGCATTCAGCTTCCCTTTGAGGAGCAGCAGTGGCATTGCATAGCCCGCACGGCGATGGGGTCGATGAGTTTATGGGGGGAGAAGTCTGGGAACGCCCTGGAGATCATGGCAGTCGATGGACTGATAAAACCCCATGCCATGGAAGCAGAGGCGGTAGCAGATCCCGTAACAAGAGACCGAAGAGGATGCTTGGCAATCACATTCCCAATCGAGGATTTTTTCCGTGATGAGTCGTCCGGGAAGCGGTTGGTCGATGTGGCGATTGAGAGGTTGGGACCGGTGGGTGAGGATCAGGTGTATGCCCTGGTTCCGCCATTCCTATTCACCGGTCGGACGGATATCAACAACCTGGTCATTGATGATGCGGCATCGCATCTGATGTTCTTGGCGCAGACGGGAGAGAGGTCGCTGGGTCCGGATCTGCTGGCGGAGAACCGAGACTACATCGAGGCGTTCCTGGCCGAACCGTTCTCCCAGGACGAGCGCCACGTGCGCCGCATCGGGAAGATCGCGCACTACGAGACCACCGGAGAGGTGCTGATGTGAGTGCCTGAGGGCCACTCCGTCCACCGTCTCGCGCGCCAGTTCACCGACGTCTTCGGCGGCCGCCGGATCCGCGCCACGAGTCCGCAGGGCCGCTTCGCCGAGGGGGCCGCCCTGCTCGACGGCCAGGTCCTGAAGCGCGCCCGGGCCCACGGCAAGCACTTCTTCGCCGACGTCTCCGGCGGCCACGTGCTCCACGTCCACCTGGGCATGTACGGGGCGTGGACCTTCGGCGGGGATCAGGACTTCGCGGCCGCGTCCTCGATCGGCGCACCCCGCCGGATCGGCGAGCGGGAGGTCCACGACGACGGCGCCCCGGCCGCCGAGCCCGCTCGCGACGCCGACGGCTGGGTCCAGCCCCCGCCGCCGGCCGCCACGGTCCGGCTGCGACTGCGCGCCGAGCACGGCTGGGCCGACCTGATCGGCGCGAGCCGGTGCCGCGCGCTCACTCCGGCCGAGGCTGCCGACGTCGTCGCCGGCCTGGGCCCGGATCCGCTGAGCGACGACGATCCCGCGCCGTTCTACGACCTCGCCCGGCGGACACGGCGGCCGATCGGCGTCGTGCTGATGGACCAGGCGGCCGTCAGCGGGATCGGCAACATCTTCCGGGCCGAGGCGCTGTTCCGCGCCGGCATCGACCCGTGGCGGCCGGCCCGGGAGGTCTCCGCGTCGGACCTGGCATTCCTCTGGGCGGACAACGCCGCGCTCATGCGGGAGGGCGTGCGGCTCGGGCGGATCGTCACCACGCGGCCCGAGCACCGGCCGGGGATCCCTGCCGAATCGGCCTGGCCCGAGCACGCGAACTACGTGTACCAGCGGCAGGGCCTGGCCTGCCTCGTGTGCGGGCGCGAGACGATCGTGGTGGAGGAGATGGCGGCCCGGAAGCTCTACCGGTGCCTCACCTGTCAGAGCTGAGGGGCCTGTGGCAGGCCCCGATCAGGCGACGGTGAGCAGCAGCGAGGCCAGGGCCGCGATGATCATCGAGTTGAACAGGAATCCGACCAGCGCGTGCTCATCTTCACCCAGTACGTCATCCCCTTCGAGGCGACCTCGGCGCTGCTCATCACCGCTGCGCTCGGCACGATGGTGCTGGCCCACGGCGAGCGTCTGCACCGCAAGAAGGGGCAGCCGGAGCGCATGTCCGATCGTATGGACGCCTACCTCAACGACGGCGCCCAGCTGGCTTCCCACCCGGCCCCGGGATCCAACCGGGGCTGAACGGCGTGCCATCGATCGCGCGATGCTCGACCAGTTCATCCCCAGGAGCCATCCGCTGCACGCTTCCCTTCGGGTCGCGTTTCACCTCCTGCAGGCGATAGATGGTCCGACCCTCAGCGTCGATCGCGCCGGGAGGCGATGGCTCGGGGCTGCCCCAGTGCACCCCGTCCACCGGGCGACCCGCCGGGTCGAGCAGGACTATGAAATCGCCGGAGTTGCTCATCGCGTTGTTCC
>CAKZJI010000492.1 GCA_936941515.1 uncultured Propionibacteriaceae bacterium | reverse complement strand
AGCCGCGACGACGGCGGCGTGCGCACGCAGGAGTGGGCCGAGCGGCCGATGTTCCGCTCCCAGGCGCTGAACCGCTCCCTGATCATCAAGCATCGTCTCCGGCGCAACGAGTTCGACCTGTTCACCGGCCGCCGACAGGTGGCGACCAAGGTGGTGGTGCCGATCGACGAGGCCGATCTGAAGACAGGCGGTCGCTATGTCTTCGTCAACCAGATCGGCTTTGAACGCTCGATCGCCGAGGCCTTTGGTCTGCAGCCGGACCACCCCGACCTGGAGACCCTGCGCCTGATCGACCGGCTGCTCGGCGCCGGCATCACGCCGTGGATCACGCTGTATCACTGGGATCTGCCCCAAGCCCTGCAGGACGAGGGCGGCTGGGCCAACCGCGACACCTCCTACCGGTTCGCCGAGTACACCGCCCATCTCGTCGAGGCCCTCGGAGACCGCGTCGACATCTGGACCACATTGAACGAGGCTTGGTGCTCGTCGTTCCTCTCCTACGCTGCCGGGGTGCATGCGCCGGGGCATGTCAGCCCCGAAGAGGCCGTGGACGCCGCCCACCACCTGCTGCTGGCCCACGGCCTGGGAATCCAGGCGCTGCGCGCGGCACCACGTGACCTCACGGTCGGGATCACCGTCAACACCGGCTATGCGCATCCCGCGGACCCGGACAACCCAGCCGACGTCAAGGCCGCCTCCCGGATCGACGCGGGCTTCATGGGGGTGTTCCTGGATCCCATCTTCAAGGGTGAGTACCCAGCCGAGGCCTTGGAGGCGATGGGCCCTGCGGGGCTGGGCAAGGCTGTTCGCGAGGGTGACATGCAGCTGATCAGCGCCCCCATCGATGTGCTCGGCGTGAACTTCTACAACGGGGCGGCCCATCGTGCGCCCGAGCCTGGGGCGGTCCGCGAGGTCACGATCGCCGAGGGTGGCCACCCGAATGCCTCCCCGATGGTGGGCAACGAGACGATCCAGCCCGTGCCCCGGGATCTGCCGGTGACCTCGATGGGCTGGGAGGTCTGCGCCGAGGACCTGCGGCTGATGCTAGAGCGGGTGCATCGCGAGTACACCGGTCCCGCCGGCGTCCCCATGGTCATCACCGAGAATGGCGCCGCCTACCGTGATGAGCCGGATGCCGAGGGCTTCGTTGATGACACATCGACCCGGCTGGCCTACATTCGCGACCATCTGGTGGCGGTGCGTCAGGCCATGGACAACGGTGTGGATGTGCGCGGCTACCTGGTGTGGTCGCTGCTGGACAACTTCGAGTGGTCCATGGGCTACACCGAGCGTTTCGGGATCGTCCGGGTGGACTACGACACGCTGCGCCGGACCCCTAAGGCCAGCGCTCTGTGGTACGCGGAGGTGGCCCGCACCCACCAGGTCACCGCATGAGGGTCCTGTTCCTGGGTGGCCCCGGGAACATCTCATTCTCCACCATCACCGATCTGCTGCTTCACGGCCATGAGGTGGCAGTGCTGAAACGCAGCCACGGTGGTTTGCTTGGCTTAGAGGGGAAAATCCGGGTGTTCCACGGGGATCGGGATCATCCGGAGACGCTGAGTCAGACGCTGGCCGCGTTCCGCCCCAACCAGGTCGTGGACGCCAGCTGCTTCGAGGTTCCCCAGGCCCAGACGCTGATCCATGCGGTGTCTGCCCAGCCGTGCCAGCGGGTCGTGTTCATCAGCACCGCCGACGTCTACGGCTATCCGCTCAGCCGGCTGCCGATGCGCGAGGATGACCCATGGGCTCCGCCCTACGGTGACTATGCGACGAACAAGCTGGCCATCGAACAGCTTTATGGGGAGGCGTTCAGACGGGGCAAGACACGGCTGACGATCGTCCGTCCCGGCTATGCGCTGGGCAAGACCTTCTCCCTGACCGCGATGGGAATCAACCAGGGCGGCCTGCTGGCCTCCCGGATCCGACAGGGCCGTCCTGTCCTGTCCCCCGGCGATGGCACCACACTGATCGACGCCGGGGCCGCTCACAACACCGGGAGGATGATTGCCCGGATCTGTGAGGAGCCGGAGGCTGCGGGGCAGGCCTACACCTGCGCCCATCCTCGGGCAGTGACCTACGACCAGTACATTGGGGCCTTCGCCGAGGCGGCGGGGCGGCCCGCGCAGATCGTGCACATGCCCACGGACTTCCTGCTGTCGCTGGGCCGGCCCGAGGTGGCCCACAGCCTGCTGCCCGACATGATGGGCCACCACCTGTACTTCAGCGTCGAGAAGTTCGTGCATCAATTCCCCGACTTCGAGTGGGAGTGGTCCCTGACCGACGCGGCCAGGGACTTCATCACCCATCAGGAGGCCACCGGAGGACTCACGAAACTTCAGCTCCCCCAGTTCGAGGATCGAGTCCTGGAGGTCTGGCTGCAGGGCATATCCGCGCTGCGCCAGACGGTCCTGGATCACACAGTCGGCTGATTCGGCTGCGGCTGAGAAGCGCCCGGGCGCTGCATGAAGTGCTCTGGAGTTGAGCCGACCGCTGCGGTCAGGACTGTGGCCTGCCCCGGTTCAGCAGTTGCTCGAAGGGCGTGACCTCCTCGAACCCATCGGCGACCCGCGGCCTCTCAGCCACTCCCGTCAGGCACCCCTGCAACTCCCCCAACGCATCCTTGATGCGCTGCTGGAGCGCCAGCACCCCGGGGCCGCCGAAGTCCTCCGTCGCGGCGAACACACCAGTCCGCACGACCTGCGCGCCCAGGTAGGACAGCAGGGGACGCATCGCGAAGTCGATCACCAGGGAATGCCGAATCGTGCCACCCGTGGCGGCCAGCAGCACCGGCATCCCCTTCAGAGCCCCCGGCTCCAGAACATCGAGAAAGCTCTTGAACAGCCCGGAGTAGGAGGCGGAGAAGGTGGGCGTGACCGCCACCAGGGCATCAGCCCCGGTGACGGTCGCGATGGCTTCGCCGAGCCCATCAGAGACCACGCCGGTGAGCATCGCGTCGACGACGGCGTGGGCATGGTCGCGCAGGGCGACAATCTGCACCTGCTGGTCGGGCAGGGCCGCGGCAAACTCGTCGGCCAGCAGTTTGGTGCTCGACGGGACTCGCAGTCCCGCGTGAACGATGACGACCTTGCTCACAGCCGGCCCACCGCCCCGGCGTTGTCCTCCTCGGCCCGGGTACCGGTCCACCGGTCGACCGCCGTCGCACCCTCGTCGGGCTCGCTGGCGCCCTGGGCGGCGCGGCGGGCGGCATGCGTGGGGGCCGCTGGGACGCCCGGGGCACGCAGCGCCTCGAATTCACGCCGCAGCACTGGCACCACCTCGGTGCCCAGCAGCTCTACCTGCTCCAGGACGGTCTTCAGCGGAAGACCGGCGTGGTCCATGAGGAACAGCTGGCGCTGGTAGTCGCCGATGTAGTCGCGGAATCCCAGCGTGCGTTCGATGACCTGCTCCGGGGTGCCGACGGTCAGCGGGGTCTGGGCCATGAAGTCCTCCAGCGACGGACCACCGCCATAGACGGGGGCATTGTCGAAGTAGGGCCGGAACTCGTTGACAGCATCCTGCGAGTTGCGGCGCATGAACACTTGGCCGCCGATCCCGACGATGGCCTGCTCCGGCGTGCCGTGACCGTAGTGGGCGAACCGCCGCCGGTACAGCTCCACCATGCGCTTGGTGTGCCCAGGACCCCAGAAGATGTGGTTGCTGAAGAATCCGTCGCCGTAGTAGGCGGCCTGCTCAGCGATCTCGGGACTGCGGATGGAGCCATGCCAGACGAACGGGGCGACGCCGTCGAGGGGCCTCGGGGTGGCGGTGAAGGCGTGCAGCGGGGTGCGGAACCGGCCTTCCCAGGTCACCACGTCTTCATCCCAGAGCCGCCGAAGCAAAGCATAGTTCTCGATGGCCAGGTCGATACCGTCACGGATGTCCTTGCCGAACCAGGGATAGACCGGGCCGGTGTTGCCGCGGCCGAGCATCAGATCCATCCGGCCGTCGACCAGGTGCTGCAGCGTGCCGTTGTCCTCGGCGATGCGCACCGGGTCGGTGGTGGTGATGAGGGTCGTGGCGGTGGACAGGATGATGTTCTTCGTCTGCGCTCCGATCCACGCCAGGGTGGTGGTGGGCGAGCTGGCCACGAAGGGAGGGTTGTGGTGCTGTCCGACTGCGACGACGTCGAGTCCGACCTCGTCGGCCAGCTTTGCGATCTCGACGGTGGCCTTGATGCGCTCGTGCTCCGTCGGGGTGCGCCCGGTAGTGGGGTCGGTGGTGACGTCACCGACGGTGAAGATTCCGAACTGCATGTTGATTCCTCAGTCAGTCCAACTTAGTTGAACAGTAAACCATCCTGGGTGGGGGTTTATTCCACGGCCCCCGGAGCCCCTGCCCGATCATACGAGACTCCCACCCATGGAGCGCCCCGCAGCGCGCGGCATCGCGCACGAGCCATCCCTGCTGCCCATCGACACTCCAGCATCATGAACAAGCCTCCGGCAAAGCAGCTCCCTTTCCCGGAGCGGCGGGTCATCCGGCAACGTGGGTCTTGGGCGCCGCCGGAAGAACCAGCGGGGTTCCCGTGATCGGATCCGGAGTCACCGAGACCTCAAGCCCGAAGACACGCTCCACGGTCTCGGCGGTCATTACCTTCATCGGCTCGCCCTGCGTCAGGATCTGGCCCTCTCTCATGGCGATGATCCAGTCGGCGTAACGGCAGGCTTGATTCAGATCATGCAGCACCGCGACCACAGTCGTGCCAAGCACCTGGTTGAGCTCCCGACACAGCTCCAGGACCTCGACTTGATGCGCCAGATCAAGGTAGGTGGTCGGCTCGTCGAGGAGCAGGACCCGTGTCTGCTGCGCCAGGGCCATAGCGATCCACACCCGCTGCCGCTGCCCACCGGACAGCTCGGAGACTCGGCGCCCGGCGAGAGCACTGACATTGGTGCGATCCATGGCGATGCTGACCTGCTGGTCATCCTCGTCCGACCACTGGTGCAGCACGCTCTGGTACGGATACCGGCCTCGGCTCACCAGCTCATGAACGGTGATACCCTCCGGCGCGATCGACGACTGCGCCAGGAAGCCTACCTCTCTGGCGAAGGCCTTGGGCCGCATCCCCGCGATCTCCCGGCCGTCAAGCAGCACAGTTCCAGAACGCGGCGGCAGCACCTTGCTCAGTGACCTGAGCAGCGTCGACTTCCCACAGGCATTGGGCCCGACGATCACGCTGAACGATCCCGCCTCGATGACGACGTCGAGGCCCGCCACGACATCGACGCCACCGGCGTATCCGAGGTGAAGGTCCCGGCCCTCCAACACGGCGGGCCGGGTGTCGTCGATGCTCAAGCTGAGACAGCCTTGACGATCTGGTCACGGACGAAACGCGCGGCGGTCGGTCCGGCGTTCAGGTAGAACGGATCGTCATCGACCTTGACGGCATGCCCAGCTCCCACCGCCTTGAGCGATTCCCACAGCGCCTGGTCGGTGAGCTCCTCGTCCTTGCCACCCTGCACCGCATAGAACAGCCATTCCCCATCAGCCTGGTCCAAGGTCTCGGAGGAGAGCTCATGCGAGACGCCGTCCTTGAACTGCTGGGTGTCGGGTCGCTGCAATCCCATGTCGGCGACGACAGAGCCGGCGAAAGACAGTGGCCCGAAGACGCGGAGCTTCTCGCCATTCTTGCGCAGCAGGGAGACTGTTCCTGCGGAGGTGAGGCCAGAGCCCGCCTTGCCTGCCTCAGCAGTCAGCTCGTCTAGCACGCTCTGCGCAGCCTGCCTCTTCCCAAGCGCATCGCCGAGCAGCAGGAAGTCGATCTTCCAGAACTGACCGGTGCCACGCATCACCACGGTCGGGGCGATTGCGGAGAGGTTCTTGTAGAGGGTGTCGGCGTCATCCTTGCCCGCGATGTTCGTGAGAATCAGGTCAGGGCCGATCGCGCCGATGGCCTCGATATCCGGCTCCGTGCGGGAGCCCACTGTCGTGATGGCCGCTATCGCCGAGGCCTGGTCGGGATAGGCGTCCTTCAAGTACTGGGGCACGGGTCCCTCTGCTCCGGAGGCGGTGGTGGAGCCGGTCGGGCACATCCCGAGGGTCAGCATGGCATCGGCCTGCCCGGTGGAGATGATGACCACCTTGGCGGGGGCGGCGCTGATCGTCGTCTCCCCCTGGTGGTGCTTGACGGTGCGGGGAAAGACCCCGTCGGCCTGCCCGGACCCCAGGGACTCCTCAAGCTCGGTGGGCACGACGTCGCTCTTCAGGACGCTCTGGGAGGGGTTGGGAGCTGCTGAGGAGGAGCTGGAGTCGGCCGCCGGCGAGGACTCCTGCGACCCAGGTGTGCCGGCGCAGGCCGCAAGCACGGCCATGGCTGACATCGCTCCACCTGTCAGAAGCACGCGACGCGAGAAACCTGGGATATG
>CAKZJI010000491.1 GCA_936941515.1 uncultured Propionibacteriaceae bacterium | reverse complement strand
AAGCAACCTGTGAACAGCTGTGAAAACCTGAAAGAAATTTGAGATTTTCCTTAGAAACCTTCAGGATTGAGAGCACTTCCGAACGAAAGGACTGACCATGGGATTCTTGAAGCCCGCCCAGCCCCGTCGCGGCTGTGACGCCTTCGGACCAGGAGCCCTCCCCCGCCGAGCAGTTCCAGCGAAGCCCGCCCCTTGGCGTCGCCCACTGGCGGCTCTGGTCCTGGCTGGCAGCATCGGAACGATCGGCTTGAGCACCGCACCCGACGCTGCCGCCTCAGAGCATTCCTCCTCCCGAGGCGCCGCCACGGCGTCATCAGCAAGCACCAGCCGTAACGGGCATAGCCGGAAGTCCTCGGACAGCTCTGGAACGAGCCAGAAGAAGAACCGTCCGAAACGGGCAAAGGCGTCCTCAGGCCAGGACAGCTACCGGAGTTCCACACCACGACGGGCCAAGATCTCCAGCAGCTACAACCGCTCATATTCCTCAAGGAGTTCGACTGTCCGCTCCTCAAGTTCCACAAAGCCGTCACGAAGCTTCGCAGGGAACGTCTCTGCCAGCTCCTCCTCGAACCGCCCCAAAGCCTCAGCGCCCAACGTCGGCAGCGCATCAGCGCCACTGAAATCCGGAACATACCGCGTCAGCGCCCCATTCGGTGCAACGGGAAGCTGGTCGCGCTACCACACGGGCCAAGACTTCTCCGCAAGCACCGGGACATCTGTCTACGCAGTGGTATCCGGAACTGTGGTGAGCGGCAACGCCGGCTCGTGGGCTGGGAACTATGTTGCGATCCGCGCAGCCGACGGCTCCTCTACCCTGTATGCACACCTGAACAGCACTACCGTCAAGGTTGGTGACCAGGTGTCAGCCGGCCAGAAGATCGGTGAGGTGGGCAGCACCGGACGCAGCTTCGGCTCCCACCTGCACTTCGAGTACTACCCGTCTGGCATCACTCCTGGCGACGTGTACTCGGCCACCAATCCGATGAGCTATCTGCGCTCCCTCGGCATCTCCATGTGACGTCTCCCCTCTCCCCACTGCGCGGTGCCGGGTTGGGTGTCTGTAAAAATGCTGTCGGCGCGACGAGCAGCCCGACATAACTGTCAACGACCTCCTTACCCGGCGCCGCGTAGCCTCAAAAGGGCTTGCGCAGCCACATCACCGTCTTTCGTCGGCCACAATCCGGGCAGTGAGCTGGCGAGAAAACCTCCATAGCGGGCTGTGACGATACGAGGATCAAGGATCGCCACCACCCCTCGGTCATCCTCCCTCCGGATCAGCCTGCCAGCTCCCTGAGCCAGCAGCAGCGCCGCGTGGGTGGCAGCGACAGCCATGAAACCATTGCCACCCGCCTCATCGACGGCTCTCTTGCGAGCCTGCATCAGGGGGTCGTCAGGCCGGGGAAATGGAATCTTGTCGATGATCACCAGCTGACAAGTCTCACCGGGCACATCCACCCCTTGCCACAGCGACATGGTGCCGAACAGGCTGGTGGCCGGGTCATCCCTGAAGGAGCGCTGCAACTCAGAGAGCTGCGCATCACCCTGGCAGAGAAAGGTGAGCTCTGGGAGAGCCTGCCGACAATGCGCTGTGGCCTGTTGGGCATTGCGCCGGGACGCGAACAGACCGAGTGTCCGCCCGCCTGCGGCCCAGACCAGCTCAGCGATCTCGGAGAGCACCTCCTGTGTCAGCCCGTCTCTTCCCGGGGAGGGCAGCCTCGCAGCGGCATACAGGATGCCTTGGCGCCGATAGTCAAAGGGGGAGCCGACGTCCAGACCTCGCCATGCGTGTTCCCCCTGAGGCTCGGCGGCGCCGTCGACGAGTTCGTCTGCGGAACGCAATCCGATGCTGGTGGCGAATGCCCTGAAATTCCCTCCAAGCGTCAAGGTGGCGGAGGTCAGTATCGTCGTGGCCTGTCCAAAGATCTCCTCACGGAGCAGGCCCGCGACTGAGAGCGGAGCCACGTGGGCAGCTGCACCATGCTGCTCAGATTGACTGACCCACACCACATCCTCATCTGCCAGCCGGGCAATCCGCTCTGAGATGTCAAAGATCTCTGTCAGAGCTCCCATGGCCTGGGTGCGTTCGGCATCGTCCTTGTCCCTGCCCAGGTCGCTGATGGCTTTCCGGGAGATGTCGCGGAGACGAGCGCAGGCCAGCGGCAGAAGCGTATCTTCACCGGTGATCCTCTCAGTGGGGCTGTCCTCGAGAGCATCGCGGAACTCCTCAACGACATCCAGGAGGTCACCCCCAAGGTCATCGTCAAGCCAGGTCAGGCAGCGCCTGGAGACTCGCTCCACCAGGCCCGAGCTCAGCTCACCAGTGGCTGCGGTGGTCAGGCGGCCGGTCAGCTCATGGGCCTCATCAATGATGAGCGCCGCATATTCGGGAAGGGCTGTTCCCCCATGCATGGCGTTGATGGCTACCAGCGCATGGTTGGTGATGATCAGGTCCGCTGTCCTGGCGGTCTCCCGGGACTTCTCCACGAAACACTCCTGCCCGAACGGGCAGCGGGCTGCCCCGGGGCACTCACGTGTGGGAATGGAGACCTGCTGCCAGGCTGCGGCGGTATGTGTCGGGGCATCATCACGATCCGCAGCCCCATCCACCAGCAGCTGTTCCTCAACCCATTCCCGCAGGGCCAGTACCTCGATCCCCAGTGTCGATGGGCTGTTGTCTCCCTGACGGGACTCCTGGAGCTCAGCCGCACCCAGCAGGGTACCCTGCCCCTCCTCACGCACCCCATCACGGGCGCGATACAGGCAGGCATAGTTGTTCCTCCCCTTGAGCACTGCTGCCCGGGGCCGTGTCCCCGTCACGGCCTCCACAGCATCAAGCGCAGCCGGAATGTCGAAGGTGGCCAGCTGTGTCTGCAGGGCCAACGTCGCAGTGGCGACGACGATGGTCTCAGCATGTTCGACGATCCGGGCCAGGGCAGGCGCCAGATAGCCCAGGGACTTGCCCGTTCCCGTGCCAGCCTGCACCAGGAGGTGGGTCCCCTCCCCCAGCGCCTGGGCAATGGCCGTCGCCATGGCCTGCTGACCGGACCGTTCGCCACCGCCGATGCCTGTTACCGCATGCTGGAGAATCCGGGCCGCAGCCTCAGACACGGTAAGGGCTCAGCTCTTCAGCCAGGCCAGGGCGGACGCGGACCCGGATGCGGGTGCCTTCCCCCGTGTGCTCAAGTTCCTCAATGGTTCCGGTCCTGTGAACACGATCTAGCAGGTCTCCTCGACTGTAGGGCACCAGTGCCGTCACCTCCGTTTCGGGGTTTGGCAGTTTCGCCTCCACCGCAGCTGCGAGTTCGTCGAGTCCCCGTCCTGTGCGGGCCGATGCCACCACGCACCCGGGATGGTTGGCGCGCAGCGCCAGCAATGTGGTCTCATCAGCCAGGTCAGCCTTGTTGCAGACCAGCAGCTCGGGAACCTCCACCGCGCCGATCTCCGCCAGCACTTGCCTGACAGCTGTGATCTGGCCCTCCGGGTCTGGGTCTGAGGCATCAACGATGTGCAGCAGCAGATCTGCTGTGGCTGACTCCTCCAGTGTGGAGCGCAAAGCCTCCACCAGATCATGGGGAAGATGGCGAACGAAGCCGACGGTGTCGGTGAGGGTGAACACTCGACCGTCGCGGGTCTCCGTGCGTCTGGTCGTCGGGTCCAATGTGGCGAACAGCGCATCCTCCACCAACACTCCGGCTCCCGTGAGCCGGTTGAGAAGCGATGACTTGCCGGCATTGGTGTAGCCGACGATGGCGACGCTCGGCACCTGGTTGCGTCGCCGCTCAGCCCGCTTGCTCTCACGGGTGGCGTCCATCTCACGGAGTCTGCGTCGCAGCTGCGCGATGCGGTGGTGGATTCGACGGCGGTCTGTCTCCAGTTTCGTCTCGCCAGGGCCCCGGCCGCCGATTCCCGCGCCGGCAGCAGCCCGGCCTCCGGCCTGGCGGGAGAGGTTGCCGCCCCAGCCGCGCAATCGTTGCTTCAGGTATTGCAGCTGGGCGAGCTCCACCTGAGCTTTACCCTCAGCAGATTTCGCATGCGCTGCGAAGATGTCCAGGATCAGGGCAGTGCGATCCACCACCTTCACTCTGACGCGGTCCTCCAGGTTGCGCAGCTGCGCCGGCTGCAGCTCCCCGTCGCAGATCACGGTGTCGGCTCCGGTGGCCCGCACCACCTCAGCGACCTCCTCCACCTTGCCTCGCCCGATGTAGGTTGCGGGGTCTGGATGGCTGCGCCGCTGCACCAGGGCCTCCAGCACCTCAGAGCCTGCGGTTCCGGCCAGGAGCTTCAGCTCAGCCATGGCGTTGTCCGCATCACGCTGGGAGCCGGATGTCCAGACCGAGACCAGAACGACCCGTTCCAGCCGCAGCTGGCGATACTCGACCTCGGAGATGTCCTCCAGCTCTGTGCGCATTCCTGCCACTCGCCGAAGCGAATGCCGCTCGGCCAGGTCCACCTGGTCGCCGTCGTAGTTCATGTATTCGGCATGCGCAAGATCAGCGGCAACGGGGGCAGCATCGGCTTCGGGACCATGTTCATGGGGTGCTTTCATCGTCGGACCATTGTGTCAGCCCTCAACGACAAACAACCACACCACGCCCTGCTGAAAAGACACGGGGCAGACCTGAGCGCAAGAATCCGAGGTCTGAGGCTGAAGGTGTTTGCAGCCCAGGCAGCACCATCCTCAGACCCAGTATTCGCCGCGGGCAACGACGAGCGCCGGGCCCGTCAGCCATGCTTCCTCATTCTCGAAGGTGACAGTCAGCAGCCCCCCGGGAACACTCACCTCAACGGGACCGTCATGCCCACTGCGGGCACGATAGGCGGCGGCGGCGGCCACCACCCCTGTGCCACAGCTCAGAGTCTCCCCGCAGCCCCGTTCGAAAACACGCATCTGCAACCGGCCGAGATCCTTCTCATGGATGAACTCGATGTTGACCCCACCCGGGAAGGCATCATCCGGCTCCCAGCTGGGAGAGCGCGTAAGGTCTAGGCTTTTCAACATCTCCCCATCGGTGAAGACCACCGCGTGGGGGTTGCCCACATCTGCTGGCTGAGCATCGAAGACAGCGCCCTCGTGCTGGATCTGCACCGGGGCTCCCCCCAGCCTCACACTTCCCAGGTTGGCAGAGATCATCCCGCCGCGCGCAACCCGCACCTGTTTGGTTCCGGCTCTGGTGACGACCTCAAACTCACCAGACTGGACGAACTGGTCGTTGAGGAGGTGGCGAGCGAAGAGCCGTAACCCGTTCCCGCACATCTCGGCCAAAGAGCCGTCGGCATTGCGATAGTCCATGAACCACAACTCGGGGTCATGGTCGTGGCCTTCGACCTGACCGGCCCTGACCACGCGGAGCACGCCGTCTCCCCCGATGCCTGTATGGCGGTTGCAGAGCCCCGCGACGGTCTCTGGAGTCAGGTCATGCATCCCATGGGGGTCATCAATGATGATGAAGTCGTTGCCCGTGGCATGGCCTTTCGCGAACGTGTATCGGAACACCGTTCTCACCTTTCCCTCAGCCCAGTCAGGCAATCCTACGTCATAGAGATTTCTTGGATAACTTCAGGGTTGCGCGGTTCCAAGGCTGACAGCCAGGTAATCCGAGGATCCCGGCGGTACCAGGCAAGCTGCTTGCGGAAGAAACGTCGTGTTGCTCGCTTCGTCTCCTCCCGTGCGTCGTCTTCCGAGGTCTCTCCGTCCAGATATGCCAGCACCTGACGGTATCCGATGGCACGCGAAGCCGTGCGCCCTTCGCGAAGCCCTCTGTTCAGCAGCCCCCTGACCTCCTCCACCAGTCCCCGCCGCCACATCTCATCGACCCGCATGCCGATGCGGGCATCCAGTTCGGCACGTTCCAGGCTCAAGCCGATCTGCCGCACCCCTGACAACTCATAGCTCCACTCCGGCAACACGGCTTGATGGCCACCAGTCAGCTGATGCACCTCCAGGGCACGCACGATGCGACGTCCGTTGCCCGGCTCAATGTGCGCCGCGGACTCGGGAGCGAGTTGCGCCAGCCGCGCATGCAGCGTCTGAGCCCCAACACGCGACAGCTCACTCTCAAGCCTCGTGCGCAACTCGTCATCAGAGCCGGGAAAGTCAAAAGGGTCGGTGATCGCCCTCGTGTAGAGCGCCGATCCCCCCACGAGTATCGGGATCTTGCTCTGGCCTCTAAGGTCCGCGATCACCGTCCTGGCGCGGAGCTGGAAGTCAGCGACGGAGGCAGTCTGCGTGACATCAAGGATGTCGATGAGATGATGCGGAATCCCACCGCGTTCCGCAACCGTGGGTTTGGCCGTTCCGATGTCCATCCCCCGGTAGACCAGCATCGAGTCGGCATTAACCACCTCAGCCTCAAAGCCGTCAGAGCGAAGACGGTGGGCCACCTCAACTGCAAGCGCCGACTTTCCAGAGGCCGTCGGGCCGACAAGCACGATCAGAGGCGGTTCCATGCCGCCCATCCTGCCAGCCCGGTGTCGCCAGATGCACATGAGGGGATCCAGCGTGCATCATTGAACCGTGGTGCATCCGGGCACCCGAAAATCAGGAGGTTAGGACATGGGAATCTTCGACAACATCGGCGAGCAGGTCGCGAAGCATGAGGAGGCCATCGACTCGGCCATCGACAAGGGCGCCGAATTCATCGACAGCAAGACCGGGGGCAAGCACAGCGACAAGATCGATCAGGGAGCCGACTTCATCAAGGGCAAAGTCGATGACCTGGCCGGCAAGAAAGATGACCAGTAGAGCTGGTAGAGACCGACACCCACGCCCCGCTGGGCTCTGAGAGCTTCCAGCGGGGTTTCCCAACTGCAGGGGATTTCATTCTCGGGCAGGCAAGCCCCTCGCCGATCCTCAGCGTCGTGGCATGGCGGGCATCCCCAGCACAACTCCCCTGGGCGCCTCGGTGTGCGCCGCCTCCCAGGCATCACCACCACGTGTGCGACGCAATCCCCGGATCGGCGCGTCGGAGTTCAAGTGGTGTGGGGCCGCGTGGGTGATGGTGGCGTAGGCGATATCACCAGGGCGAGGACGTTGCGACAGATCATCAGTCACCGCCACGTGCACCAGACGATTGTCCCGGGCACGGCCGCTCATGCGGCTGGTCTCAGCATCTTTACGCCCCTCGCCGAGTGCGAACATGACCTCAACCTCCGTCCCCTCCAGACGCCTGTTCTCCTCCCAGGCGATCTCGCCCACCAGCTCCACCAGACGCTCGTAGCGCTCCTGGACTGCTCTGCGCGGCACTTGGTCGGTCATCTCAGCCGCCGGTGTTCCAGGCCGCTTGGAGTACTGGAAGGTGTAGGCAGCCGACAACCTCGCTTCGCGCACCACGTCCATGGTCGCCTCGAAGTCCTGATCGGTCTCCCCGGGGAAGCCGACGATGATGTCGGTGGTGATCGCAGCATGCGGCATGGCTGCGCGCACACGCTCAAGGATGTCCAGGAAACGCTTCCGGCGGTAGGAACGCCGCATGGCCTTGAGGACCGCATCAGAGCCGGACTGCAGAGGCATGTGAAGTTGCGGCATCACGTTGGGGGTTTCCGCCATGGCGGCGATGACATCGTCGGTGAAGTCCTTCGGATGGGGTGAGGTGAAACGCACGCGCTCCAGACCATCGACGTCACCGCAGGCACGCAGTAGCTTGGCGAAGGCCTGCCGGTCACCGAACTCGACGCCGTAGGCGTTCACATTCTGGCCAAGCAGTGTGATCTCCTGCACTCCTTGGTCCACCAGCATCCGTACCTCGGCCAGGATATCTCCCGGCCGTCGGTCAGTCTCCTTCCCACGCAGCGCCGGAACGATGCAGAACGTACAGGTGTTGTTGCAGCCCACGCTCACTGACACCCACGCCGAGTAGGGGGACTCCCGGCGGCTGGGGAGGTTACTGGGAAAGGTCTGCAGCGCCTCAACGACCTCCACCTGGGCTTCCTGCTCCACACGCGCACGTTCCAACAGCGTCGGGAGGCTGCCAACATTGTGGGTGCCGAAAACCACATCCACCCAGGGCGCCTTGTCGAGGATCACGTTGCGGTCCTTCTGGGCCATGCACCCCCCGACGGCGATCTGCATTCCCGGATGCTGCGCCTTGATT
>CAKZJI010000490.1 GCA_936941515.1 uncultured Propionibacteriaceae bacterium | reverse complement strand
AAGACGCTGATCTTGCGCAGGGGACCATTCATTTCGCCAACACCGCCCTCGGATCGGCTGGGGTCAGGAGCTCGTGTGGAGTCGCAGTGGCGCGTTGCGGCATCCGCGCGCGGTGCGAGATGACCATCAGGATGCCGATGATCATCCAGTTCGAGATCATCGACGATCCGCCCTGCGACATGAACGGGGTGGTGAGGCCGGTCAGCGGCAGCAGCCGGGTGATGCCCCCGATGATGGAGAACACCTGCAGCGCGAACGTGAACGCCAGCCCTCCTGCGAGGAGCTTGCCGAAGCCGTCGGGGCAGGTCAGCGCGGCCTTCATGCCGCGGGCGATGATGAAACCGTATAGCAGCACGATGGCCATCAGCCCAGCCAGGCCGATCTCCTCAGCCAGGCTGGCGGCTATGAAGTCGCTCTTCGGCAACGGGGTGATCTGCGGCGATCCCTGGCCCCAGCCGCGCCCGAGCAGGCCGCCCCAGGCGAAGCCGAACTGGGCCTGGATGATCTGATAGTTGCCGTCGTAGTCGCTGAATGGGTCAAGCCACGAGCTCACCCGGCGCGGCACGTGCACGGTGAACTTGTAGGCCAGGAACCCGGCGACGAGGAAGCTCACACCCGCCAGGATCGGCCAGGCCGGCCGCTGCGTCGCCACATAGATCATGAATGTGAACAGTCCGAAGAACAGCAGCGCGGTTCCGAGGTCGTTCTGGAACACCATGATGCCCAGCGCGATCAGCCACATCACGGCGATGGGGCCGAGGTCGCGGGCCCGCGGGAACTCCAACCCCAGGAAACGCTTCCCCGCTAAGGCCAGCAGATCCCGCTTCTCGTAGAAATAGGCAGCGAATGCCAGGGCCAGCAGGATCTTCGCCACCTCGGCGGGCTGGAAGCTCAACGGCCCGAGACGCACCCAGATCCGGGCCCCGCCGGCGCGGATCCCGATCACAGGAAGCAGCGGCAGCAGCAGGAGCACGCAGCCGATGAGGAAGGTCAGATACGGAAACCTCTGCAGGCGACGGTGGTCACGCAGCCAATACAGCACCGCAGAGAACAGCGCGATGCCCAGCGCCGTCCACACCAGCTGCTGCGGGCCGGAGTTGCTCACGGGATTCTCGGCCTGGTCCAGGCGGGCGATCATTGCGATGCCCAGGCCGTTCAGCAGCAGCACCGCTGGCAGGATCACGGGATCGGCGTAGGGGATGCGCCACCGCACCATGAGGTGCGCTCCGACACCGAGCCCGTACCAGAGGAAGCCGCCTGGCAGCAGCTCCGCGGGCAGCCTGCCGTACAGATTCAGGTGAGTGATCATCCAGCCGGCCATGCCGAAGGAGCAGGCCAGCAGAACCAGGACAAGCTCGACGTTTCGGCGACGCCGGTAGATGATGTACTCGCCTGTGGCGGAAGGCTGTTTCGTGACCGACATCAGCAGGCCTCTGGGTCGGCTTCCTGCGTCGTGCTGGGGGTGAGCGGCGCCAGCAGCGTCGGGTAGTTCGTCTGCCCGGGCGTCGCCGTGGGGGCGGGCAGGCTGTCCGTGGGGGTGGGCAGCCCGACGCCTGGGGACCCTTCTGGCTCGGCAGGTGAGGTGGGCTTCTGGAATCGCTGGCTGCGCACCGCAGCGCAGCGTCTTGCGTAATCGTCGAGCTTCTGGGCGGTCTCCACCGCCGCGTCGAAATCGGAGACGCCGATGGTGTTGCTGACCTGCCGCTGATAGAACGCCGGCAGATCCGACAGCAGCGTGTCCCGTCTCTCAACCAGACGATTCATCTGCAACCCGAACAGAGCCCCCGGGATACCGTTGTAGATGCCGACGTGACCGTCGGCGGCTGCTATGAAATAGCGCGATCTGCTGTAGGCGAACACCCCCCAGACCACCACTCCGATCACCAGTGTGACCGCCAGGAAGGCGGCGAGCGTGGTGGGCCAGCGGGGCCGACTGGCCCGCGGCGCGTAGCGTGCCTGCTCTGACTCATCGTGATCCGGATCCTGATTGGCCTCGCCCTCAGCCTCGGTTTCGGCTTCGGCCTCGGGGTCCGGGTATCCGGACCCCTCCTCCTCGTGTCCGATGCTGGGGATCTCGCGTTCCACGGCGGAGCCCGCCAGCTGCGGCGTGGCGGCATCCAGCTCGTCGCTCTGCGGGACCACGCGCGCGATCACCATGGTGATGTTGTCATGGCCACCACGCTCGTTGGCGAGCGCCGCCAGCTTCGTCACCGCCTCATCCAGATCGTTGTCGTCGATCACCGATTTCAGCTCGGACTCGGGAACCAGCCCAGACAGCCCATCAGAGCAGAACAGCAGGACATCGCCCTCCTCGGCCTCCAACTCGAAGAAGTCGGGGTCGGTCTCACCGGAGCCGTTGAGCACTTTGAGGATCAGAGAGCGGTGGGGGTGGGTGGCGGCCTGCTCGGGGGTGAGACGCCCGTCGTCGATGAGGGCCTGCACCCAGGAGTGGTCGTGCGTGAGCTGTCTGATCTCGTCGCCGTGCAGCAGATAGCCACGGGAGTCCCCGATGTGGGCGACGCCGAACGTGGTTCCTGAGAACGATGCACCGGAGAACGTCGTGCCCATCCCGTCGAGCTCCAAATCCTGCTCGATGAGATCCGCCAGCTTGTCGTTGGCGCGCTGCATGATGCCCGCCATGTTCTCCAGAAGCTGCTCGCCTTCGAGCCTGCGGTCGCTGTGGCTGGCCTCGGTGGCGGCGACCGCCGAGGCCAGGTCACCTGCTGCGGCTCCACCCATGCCGTCGGCGACGACCAACAGATTCGGGCTGGCGAATGCGGCGTCCTGGTTGTTCTTGCGGACGCGACCGACTTCGGAGTGGATGCGGAAGTCCAGTGAGAAGGCCATGTCTCAGACCTCCAGCTTCATGAGGGTGCGGCCGATGCGAATGATGTCACGCACCGTGACGGGGGTGGGATCCGATATCCGCTTGCCGTTGACGTAAGTGCCGTTCGTCGACCCCAAATCGCTGACCACCCAGGTCTCCGGGTCGCGCTGCACCAGCTGCGCATGCCTGGAGGAGGCGTAGTCGTCGTCGAGGAGGATGGTGGAGTCGCTGGTGCGACCCAAGTTGATGGTGGGTTCAACGGGGACAGACAGGCCCTGCTGCGCGCCCTGGGTGACCACGAAACGCTGCGGAAGATGCTGAGCCCGTCCGCGGGGCACCGGGGCGGCCTCCGTCGCGGGAAGCTCCGAGGCCGACACCTTGCGCCCGAACATGTCCTTGCGGACCACGTCGGCGATGATGGCGATGAAAAGCCACAAGAGTGCCAGGAAGACGACCTTGATGGCGGCCGCTATCAGATCAGTCATGCGGCTCAGGCCTCCGCTGGCGAGTGCACGAGCATCCTCGTGTTGCCGATCTCAATACGTGAGCCGTTGGTGAGGCGGGCAGACTTCACACGGGAGCCGTCGACGTGGATGCCGTTGGTTGAGCCCAGATCCTCAATGGTGATGGTGCGGTTCTCCAGGGGGCCTGTCACCGAGATCATGGCGTGGCGACGGGACACCCCCGGATCATTGACCCGCAGGTCCGCGTTGGAGCCGCGTCCGATCACCAGACCCGGCGGCACCAGGGGATGCCGCACCCCGCCGACCTCCAGCACCAGCTGCTGGGCTGCGCGGGGCGGGGGGCCTGGCTGCTCCTGGTTCTGCGACGTGGCCTGGCTGGTGATGTGGAACTGCCCCGTCGGCAGGGACTGGTCGAGGACGTAGAGGATCTGGATGGGGCCGTTGAACACATAGGAGCGTTCAGCGGCGTGCTCCCGCAGGTCGGGGGTGATCTCCGCGTTCAGGGTCTTCGAGTAGGGGAACAGGCGGTTGTAGTCGTGGGGGGAGAGTGACACCGTGAAGATGTTGGGCACCAAGCGCTTGTCCCGGCTGAGCAGCCTCGCCTCGGCGTCGAGCTCCCGCTGGATGCCCGCCGCGATCTCTACAGGCTGCACATCGCCCTTGAAGGCGCGGGCAAATACCTTGTCCACAGCGGCGCCGATCTTCTTCTCGGCACGGTCGAATACGCCCATTCACCCTCCTCTCAACAAACCTAGTTTACAGAGCCGGGCAGGTAGGTGTCTTGTTGCTACCCGGCATGCTGCTGGGTGTCGTCGATCCGGAAGGTCTGGGCGAAGGCTGTGAGGATCCTGTCGGCGCCCTCCACAGCGCTCAGCCTCTCAGCTGCCAGGTCCGCCTCCACCTGCCTGGCCAGCTCCTGGACGGGCGGTGAGGTGCGTAGGGACTGGATGATCTCCTGCTCCACCATGTTCCACAGCCAGTTGCGCTGCTGCTCCAGGCGACGGGCACCCAGCTCACCGTCCGCCTCCAGATCCGCACGGTGCTGCGTCACGGCCTTCCACACATCGTCTAGGCCTGCTCCCGTGTAGGACGAGCACGTCAGGACGGGGGCGCGGCGTCGCTTCTCGTCGCCGGAGATCAGCTTCATGGCGATGCTGAGCTCACGGGCCGACACGCGGGCCTCTCCCTCGTTGTCGCCGTCGGCCTTCGTGATGGAGATCACATCCGCCAGCTCCAGGATTCCGCGTTTGATGCCCTGCAACTGGTCGCCGGTGCGGGCGACGTGCAGGAACAGGAATGTGTCGACCATTCCGGCGACAGCCACCTCGGACTGGCCGACGCCGACCGTCTCCACCAGGATGACGTCGTAGCCGGCGGCCTCCAGCACCAGCATCGACTCGCGGGTTGCGCGGGCGACACCGCCCAGGTGGCCCGCCGATGGGGACGGGCGGACGAAGGCCTCAGACCGGTTGGCGAGGTCACCCATGCGGGTGCGGTCACCCAAGATGGAGCCGCCGGTGCGTGTGGACGACGGGTCCACGGCCAGCACCGCGATCCGATGCTGATGTTCGTCGATGAGCTTGGTTCCCATGGCGTTGATGAACGTCGACTTGCCGGCGCCGGGCACGCCTGAGATGCCGACGCGGAAGGCCTTCCCCGTGTGCGGGGCCAGCAGTTGCAGCAGCTCATGGGCCTGCACTCGGTGTGCGGGCTTGGTGGACTCCACCAGGGTGATGGCGCGGGCCACATGGCCCCTGGATCCCTCGACCACCTTGTCTGCCAGCTCCGCCACATCGAGTTTCCGCATGATGCCACCCTATCCCCATGACGCAGCCAGTCGCGCCGTGGTCGGGATAGGCAGTTCGTGCATCCCAGTAGGTGGCACTCTTTGGCTGGTCTGCCTACCAAAGACTGCTACCTACTCCAGCGTAGGTTTCTATCGTTCGGAGAGACCCTCGATGCGGTGCATGATGACGCCGTCGTAGCCCAGCATCGCCCAGTCGGATTCGTAGTCGCCGATGGCTGGTTCATTGGCCCTGCCCTCGACGTTGTTGAGCAGCAGCGACGGGAAGTCGACGCCGCACTCGTAGGCATGCGGGTAGACCCCGCCGAAGCGGGGATTGACCTCCAGGATCGACCAGCCCTCTGGGGTGGAAAACAGGTCGACGTCGATCGTGCCGCGGAACCCGCAGCGCGTCACAAAATCCCTCACCAGCGCGAACAGCGACTCGTCTTTGAACGACACCGACTTGTCGGCTGTGCCCGCCCGCATCCGGAGCTTTTTCTTCGCGAACATCGCCACGACCTCACCTGAGATCATGTCGACGTAGACATCCACGTCCACGGGCTCACCTGGCAGGAACTCCTGGATGATGAGGCCCGGGGTGGCTGCGAAGGCGGCGTCGAGCTCCTCTCGGGAGTCGATCCGTGCGATGCCCGCCGACGCGGAGCCCGTCCTCGACTTCACGAACAACGGGAACTCTGCGACCCCCGCCTCCAGGTCGGCGTGACAGGGCTCCAGCGAGATCCATGACCTCGGCGTCGGCAGTCCCTCCTCCGTCAGCCACTGATACATCAGCCACTTGTCGAAGGACCGCTCCACCACCTCTGGCGGGGAGATCATCACCTGCACGCCCAGCGCCTCGAACTCTGCGATGTGCTGCGACAGGAGACTCAGCTCCGGATCCAGCAGCGACAACACCACCGAGATCTCCTCCTCCCGGCAGATGCGCAGGATCTCCGGCAGATAGGCGGGATCGCTGATGAGCGGGACGACGTGGTGGCCGTCGGCGGCGTACAGGGCCGGTGCCAGTTCGGAGGCGTCGGTGGTGATCACCCGCCCACGGCCTGCCAGCGCCCTCCTGAAGTAGGTGACGGTCTGGACGCGGCTGCCCGCGGTGAGGATCAGGACGTTCATTCCGGTCTCTGCCTTTCGGTCGTGCCAGTGGTGCCGACTCACCAGGAGTTGCCGGCCAGGTACTCGTCGACCCCCCAGCGTTGACGCACGACGCTCAGGGAGGAGTCGGCGTGCCGAGCATAGACCCGCGGAAGGTACTGGATGAACAACGGGTTGAACGTCATCGTGTAAGAGCCCACCTTGCGATAGATGATCTGGTCGCCCTCCGACAGGCGGGGCGCGTCGGTCAACGTCATGAGGCGGTCGTTGTCCAAACATGTGAACCCGGAGATGATCTGCGGGGTCTCGCAGGGGTCCCCGTCGCTGACGATGGTGTGCTCGTAGGACGACTTCCGCAGGAATGGGTCCAGGTTCGTCCGGGAGCCATCGGTGACGACGATGAGATGGTCCTGCACGGGTTTGGAGTCGATCACCGAGGTGTGCAGGTCGAAGGCGACGGCGACCAACGCGGCTCCGGGCTCGATGATGAGCTTCGTGGCCGAGGGGTCGACGGCATCGCCGACGGCCTGACGGATGGCCGTCACGTACTCGTCGGGAGTGGGGAAGCGGTCCGAGTCGCCACCGAAGAAGCCGCCGCCCATGTCCAGCCACTCAAGCTCCAGCCCATGCCTGCCGATGATGTCTCGGGCCGTGCGGCCAGCGGAGACGTAGGTGTCGAGGGCGCGGGTCAGGGAGGTAACGTGCAGGTGCAGGCCTGCGATGCGCACGCCCGCGGAGCGCAGCTGGGTGATTGCGTCGTCCAGGTCCCCGTTGTCGGCGTGGAAGCCGAACCGCAGCCCCTCCGATCCGCTGGCCGTGTGGCTGGGCGCGTCGCGGTCGACATTCCAGTTGACGCGCAGCCCGACGCCGTCGATGCGCTCCCCGGCTGCGGCCCGCTCGATGACCCAGCGCAGCTCGCGCCGCGAGTCGAGGTTGACCACTGCCCCCGCGTCAAAGGCTGTTGTCAGCAGCTCCCGCGTCTTCACGGGACCGTTGACGATGATGTCCGCCGGGTTGTGGCCGACGCGGACGGCCAGCTCCCACTCCTCGGCGGAGACGATCTCCGCTGGGACTGCGTGGCGTCCCATCCAGCCGACCAGCCATGGCAGGGAGTTCGTCTTGACGGAATAGGAGAGGACAGAGCCGGGCCAGCCGCGGTCCAAAGCCTCACGGAACGAGGCGACCTGCCTCAGCAGCAGAGCCTCGTCCACCACGAATGCGGGGGTCTCAATCGTCGGCATGCCGTTTCTCCCTTCCTCTTCCCTAATTCCCTTTGCGCCGAATCCTAACGGTCGTGTCGCACACCTATACTGCCGCCATGGGAAAACGCGGGCGATACGCCGTGGCTGGGGCCGTTGTCGCAAGCCTCGTTGCCTGGTGGCTCCTGCTGCGCTGGTGGTTCCTGGCGGGCGACGACTATCTCTTTCTCAGTCAGGGTGGCGACCCGCGGGGACAGTTCTCATTCGCCACGTGGGCTCGGGAGTCCGCCAATGAGTGGCTGCGGATCAACGGGCGCACCGCAGACTCGATGGTGCGGCTGGTGCTGCGGCCGGGAACATGGTTCTATCCGCTGTTCGCTCCGCTGCTGATCACCGGCACCGGGCTGGCGCTGGGGTTCCTGATCGTCGGGGGAAGGCTGCGGCTCGGCAGGGCATGGCTGTATTGCCTCTGCCTGCTGTTGCTGCCGTGGCTCATGTGGGCGGTGCCCTCTATGGCTGGCGACACCGTGTTCTGGACCCCGGGAGCCATGAACTATGTGTTCCCGATGTGCCTGGCCGGGGTGGGGCTGGGGGTGTTGGTCCGGGAGTTGGAGGATCGGCGGCTGCCGTGGCCGGCGGTAGCGGCGACGGCTCTGCTGCTGGCCTTCACTGATTCGCTGCAGGAGGTTGCCTCGACGTCGCTGGCTGCGGTGGCTGTTGTGGTCATCATCACC
>CAKZJI010000489.1 GCA_936941515.1 uncultured Propionibacteriaceae bacterium | reverse complement strand
GCCCGGCGCCGCATGGCCGTGAGCCCCGAGACATCGTCATGCGCGGCATCCTCCGATACGAAGGCCCGGATGCGGGCGGCGTCCGCCCAGATGTCGACCGGACCGCTGAAGGGCACCCAGCTCATCGCTGTATGCTCCCCCGGACGGCAGCGATCGCTGTCGTCGGTCCAGCGCACGGAGGTAATCGCGAACGGCGGCTCCGACACCTTCTCCATGGTGCAGCCCAAAGCCGCGAGGAGCAGGTCATTGGGCCGCACGTCGTGAGCATCACAACGTTCCCTCAGCCTGGGCCAGAACTCGGCGTCGGCGCTCAGGCGGGTCCGCCCGGCGGCGGCCGGTGGGGCAGGGTCTCGCAACACCGGGCCACCCGGTACGTGCTCCGCTCGACTCCGCCAATGGGATCGCGACTCGGCCCTCGGCGAGCTCTCGGGAACGGCGGCCACGATGGGCCGCCCCAGGGGACCGACAGCACCCGCGTACCGGGCCCACAGCTCCCGCACCAGAAGGTGGATGCTGCGACCGTCCAACAACGTCAGATCCGTTTGCAGGTGGACATGGTCGCCGTCGGCGGCGCGGGTGATGGCGAGCCGATGTTGAGGGGAGCGACCGAGGCGGGGGGCCGTCGCCACGAACTCGCGCTGCAGCAGGTCGCTGATCGCCGCCGGGTCGCTGGCTGTGTCGAGGATCGGCACGAACCAGCGCCGCGGAGCAGATCGCGCCACGCTCCAGTGTCCCGACCGATCGACGGTGGCCCGCAGCTCCGGCACCTCACTGAGCAACTCCGTCCAAACCTGCTCCAGACGCTGTGGATCAACGTCATCCACCCTGAACGAATGATACACCTGACACCCGTCCCAGTCAGACGCGCCACCAGCCACCCGGGGCACGAAATAGGCCTGCTGCAGATCGTTGAGGCGACGCTCATCTCGCTCCCCCACAAGCGCGGACAGAGCGTTGAGGTAGTCCGTGAAGCGCAGTTCCAGCAGCCCCGGCTCGAAGCGATCCGGGGTTGCATCCCAGTGCACGTGGAGACCATCGGCAGCATCCCAGACCTGCACATCCAGGGCCAATTGGGAGGTGAGGCCGGCCGCGTCGGTGATGGCGGAATTCAGCCCATCATCAGCGGCAGGCAGTCCCACCATGCTGGTGAATACGACGGGAAGCTGCGGAAACCGGCGCCCATGCGCAGCCCGGAGGGCAGCCGTCCCCCCCATGCGAGTGTGCCCCAGATCGGCCCACAGCAACTCATGGACTTGGTGGCAGGTATCCGCAGTCGTCGTGCAGGGGGCGTCAGGCATCGCGACAACAAGTGACGAGGTGAAAGGACCAAGGAGAGCCTCCGCTCCCGGCGGCAGCAGCTCGCGATGAGACGTGGTCAGCACGAAAGCCGCACGTCCCGGTGCCGGAGTTCGATCCAACGTCTCCCACAAGACTGCCAGCAGCAAGGAGGTGACCGAGACCTCCAAGCTGTCGGCCAAGGATTGGATCTCCTGCCAAGTCTCTGCGTCAACCACATCGGTCAAACGGAGCCGCGGTAACGGCCCGTCGCCTTCGGGCGCCCGGACCGGGAGAGGGGGTCGCAACTCTCCATCGAGCCTGTCCGCCCAATAGGCGCGGTCGCTCTCCAGGGGGTTCTTCGCCTGCTCGGCCAAGAACCGCAACGCGGCTGACAGCGCCATTCCCGGCTCGTCCCGAGATTCGACGGCACCGTCGCCCCACTCCTGGAGCAGCATGCGCAGCGAGGCTCCATCGATCGCTGTGGCGTCGATCCCCAGGTGGATCAGCACACTGCCGTCCAGCTGTGTCAGGGCCAGCTCCCAGGGGTGCAGGGCGTCGTGCTTGACCGGTGTGCTGAAACGCCGGCGGAGCGAATCCCGCTCCAGAGCCACCTGCTCTGCAGAAGCCCGGCGAAGATCGTGGCGTTCCACGTGGAGGGGCTCATCTGGGCCGCAGAGACTGGCCGCGCCCGTGTCAGCGATCCGGAGTCGGAGCGTGTCATGGCGCCTGACCAGATCCTCCCACCGCTGTTGCAGATCGTCGGCATTCGCCCCAGGGACAGTGAGCTCGCGATAGACATGACAACCCACAGGATCACTGCCGCGGCGGCCCATGACGTAGGCCTGCTGCAGCTCTGTCAGGGGGAGAGCCGACGACGCCGGATCGTCTTGGGACTCGGCTCGCAGCGGGGTCGCCCCGCCCTCCTCCGCAGGGATCGCGCTCGCCGCAAGCAGGAGGTTCCGCAACTCTCCCACGGAGCTACAGCAGCCGAGGTCCAGCGGCTGTAATTCGGCACCCATCCGTCTCATGAGGAAGAGGACTCGGGTCGCGGTCAGCGAGCTCAGATGGATAGCAGCATCTGCGGGGCCCTGGGGATCCGCCCCTGTGGTTTGAGCAATGATGGTGTCCACCTCATCGCGAAGCGACGTGGCCAGCTTTTCCATGGTTCTCCTCGTGTTCAGCAGGTGCGGGCGGCCTGCACTCGCTGCGCGGCTTCGCCCATCAGGAGTCGGTTGATTTCGTCGACATGTCGGTTCCTCCAGTCGCGGAAGGACGTGTCCGCCAGGAATCTGTTCAGCGCCCCCATCGCGGGACCGCAGTGCACCTGATAGTTGACGACGCCGGTGGGGTCTCCATCGAGGGCGAGCATCGTCGTCCAAGCGAAGTACCACCGAAAGGTCTTCATCATTCGGGCGCGGGGGTCATTGGTCTCAGACCGACCGAGCGCCTCATCCCGCTGTCGGATGTCCGTCCAGATCTCGTCGAAGGTGCGCTTGAAGACCCGCTCCTGCAAATCGCGGACAACGTCGGGCGGGAGGTCATCCAGGCATTCATAGGCACGCGCCAGCTGAAGGAGCTTGTTGGCCCGGGCCGGGAAGAGCGTGCGCTTACGAACCACGCGAACCTGGGCCCCGAGTTCGAACAGATCCCCCGCTGGAGCCAGTGTCGTGTCTGAGATGTCGAGTTCGGTCAGGAGATCCTTGACCGCCTCGGATGTGCCAGCTTCGACGGTCGCCTGATTCACGGACCCCGTCACCACGAAGTCGGCACCCATCAGGAAGGCTGCCGCCAGAGCATCGGGATCACCGAGCCCACCAGCCAGACCGATCCGTGTGCCGGGAGCCAGCTCGTCACGGAGCCGCTGCATCGCTGGCAGGAGGACGAAGGGGTTTCCCCCATCAGTATGCCCGCCGGAGTCCGCCTCCACGCACAGATCCCCGACTATGGGGGTCACAGCGGCCAGGTCCGCCTCCGCCTGAGTCAGCAGATTGCGCGACACCAGCCCCTGGACCAGCTCTGCAGGAGCGGGACGCAGATACTGCTCCGCCACTTCTGGTCGGGATGCCTTCAAGATCACGTGATGGGCGAAGCGCAGCTGGTCACCTGTCCGCTGAGCGCCGGAGAACCGGAAATGGATGACATCCGGGGACAGCCGCGTAAAGCTCGAGACCTCCATGAACCTGACACCACGGTTCAAAGCCAGGCCGACCGTCCGAGCCTCCTGCTCGGGCGTTGAGGAGATCAAGTTCAGCCCGAATCTTCCCCCCCCGCCTAAGCGCTGGTTCAGATCATCCAGAGCCGCAGCCAGGTCGGCAAAGTCGACGCCGCCCGAGCCGTAAAACCCCAGCATGCCGTGCTCGCCCATGCGGGCCACTAGGTCCACCGAGGAGATCCCCCGGAACATGGAGCCGGCGACGCACGCGAGGTCGACACCGTAGTCAGCCTGGAAGTCAGATGAACCCAGGTCTGCCGCCCCAGCCAGCGCCTGTCCCTGGGCCGGGCGGTCCGCCCGTGCGGGTGGCTCCGGGGCGGGGTGGTTCGCAGATGCCTCCCACAGCCGGGACAGCACCTGCCCTGGCCCCACCTCGTAGACCTCGCTGACGCCGAGGCGCCGCAGCTCTGCCTGACAATGCCACCACCGCACTGGCTTGCGCATCTGCTCCTCCAAGACGCGCCGGACACTGCCCCGCTCGTAGACACGCGCGGTGGTGTTTGCGATGACCGGGATGAGCGGATCCCGAATTGCGGTCGAGGCAAGAGTGCGGCCGAACTTCTTGCTGGCCTGCTCCATGTAGCGAGAGTGGAAGGCGGCGCAGACCGCGAGGGGCACGATGCGCACGCCCTCCGCACGGGCCATCGCGCCAAAGTCCACCAGATCGTCGGCCGGCCCCGCCACCACCACCTGCTCATGGCTATTGATGTTGGCGATGTCGATCGTGCCTTCGTTATGCCGAGCCAACAGGTCCTCGACGCCGGCCTCGTCAAGCCCGATGACGGCGGTCATGGCGCCGCCCTGAACAGCCGCCATCAGCTCACCGCGAGCGCGCACCAACTCCAATCCATCGAAAAGGTCGAAGGCACCTGCCATCTGGAGGGCCGCATACTCACCCAAGCTGTGCCCCGCGGCGATATCGGGCGTCCAGCCGTCCTCCATGGCAGCCCGAGCGAGAAGGCACTCCACCAGATAGAGCGCAGGCTGAAGGTACCGGGTGTTCGAGATCCCCGGATCCGCGCCAAGCTCGCACTGCGCTTGGACGTCCCAGCCGAGGAACTCGCTTGCCCGCTCGACGGCGTCCGGGTAGCGATCGAACACATCGTGACCCATGCCCTTGGTCTGAGATCCCTGCCCCGGGAAGACCCAGCCAGTCAACGCCTGCCTCTTGCGATTCATCGGCTCTCCCAAGGATAGGTTCCCGCCGAGCTGAAGCGGGTGAGGGTTTCTCGCACCAGCGGCGAGGCTGCGACAGCAGCGAGCGTGTCGAGTGCTACTTCGCGTGACGCGGCTCTGTCAGCCGACAGCCGCCTGCTGAAGTCAGTGGCTGCAGCCAGCGTCTCAGGGGCGACGCGCCGGGCTCGCAGACTGATCTGCCGGGCAACCCGCAGAGGTGCTGCACACACCTCATCCACCAGACCGACCCGGAGTGCGGACTCCGCATCCAGCGGCGCGGTCGTGAGCATCATGCGGCGGGCCACCGCCGACCCGACCCGCTCACGCAGAAAGGGCAGTACGCAGCACGGGAGGAGCCCCCACAGGGCCTCGGGGAGGGCAAAGGTGCTGCGCCGCGTGGCCAAGACGACGTCGCATGCCGCCGCCAGGCCGACCCCACCGCCACTCGTGGCACCGTCAATGGCTGCGATCGTGAGCAGCGGCGCATCCCGCAGGCGGGAGAGTAGCTCCCAGAACAGAGAGCCGTCGGTCGCGCCCGGATCCTGAGCGGCAGATCCCAGATCCATTCCCGAGCAGAAGTCATCGCCCTCGGCGGAAAGCACCACGACGCGATTGCCAGCTGCCGCCGCCTCGTCCACCTGCCGAAGCAGCTCCCGCACAAGATCGGGGGTGAGAGAGTTGCGGGCATCCCGCCGAGCCAGCTGAAGCCCACGCACGTCGCCGCCCAGATCGAACGTCACCGCGATACCCCTCCCCGCAGGCGAAGTGGCTGTCATCCGATCCACCGGTACGCGCGATGATAATCCTCGATTCGATCCAGAACGCAGACTCGCTCCCCACGGTGGTGGGCTAGGACGCTATCGTAGGAACTAGTATCGAACTCCTGATGCTGCACACCGGCCATGCGCTCAACGGCGAGATCAACAATCACCTCGTACTCCTCGGGCGACAGGGGGTAGCGGGCCGCCAGTCTGTCTCGGGTCTTGTGCCGAGCAACCACCTGCCAGGCTCCTGCCGGGACGACTCCGCTGTAGAACTCTGCAGCGCAGCCCGAACCGTAGGAGAACAGCGCATATCGCTCGTCCTGGTCGGAGCGCACAGTGTCGATCATCGACACCAGCGCCAGGTAGAGGGCCGCCGAGTAGACATTGCCAGCCTCCGAACAGAAGTCCAACGACGGACGGGTGCGCCTCTGGAAGTCTTCCTCCGCGGCCTCTCGGCTCAGCCCGCCTCGACGGGTCAAGAGCCGACGGTGAGCGCCGACAACCATGCCAGCGAAGGGCGTGTGCAGCACAATGCGGTCGAACGAGGCCACCAGATCGGCTCCCCACACCCGGGCCGCGTAGTCCTGCCATGTCTCATCGAGCGCGGTGAGGTATGACACGAGTGACAGGTCCGTATTCCCAGCCTCAACGTCGGGGGCTGGTCGGAGCGTGTCCATCACCTCATCCGTGTACAAGCCGTACGCGCCTCGGTCCAAAGCCAGGATCCGAGGCTCATCGCTCACCAGTATGGCGACCGCCCCGGCTCCCTGTGACGGCTCCCAGTAGGTGCCGCGGGCTGCCACGCTGGCGGCGTCGCTCGCGATCACCACGACCTTGCTCCCCTTCGGAGCGGATCGGAGGATCCCCTCGGCCGTCCGGAGCGCGGCGGTGCCGCCATAACAGGCATGCTTGACCTCGAAGGAACGACAGCGATGCCCAAGGCCCAGCAGATTGTGCACGTAGGTGCTGATGGGCTTGCCGAAGTCGATCCCGGATTCGGATCCCACGATCACGGCCTCGATCCCGTTACGCTCGGCCTCAGTTAGACCAGCGAGAATCGGTGCAGCCGCGTTCACTGCGTTGGACACGGCATCCTCGTTCGGCAGCCCCACAGACTTGCGGTCCATCATCAGGTTCCCGCGTCGGGCTTCATCCAGGCCCCGTAGGGAGAACAAGGTGGCCGTGTCGAGGCTCGCAAGACCGAGGTAGGGGTTGATGTCCTCTATCCCAATGACCATGCGCCTGCCCCTTCGTTCAAATCCCTCAGCCATGCCCAACCGAGGCGTGCTGATCTGCAGTCAATAGGGAGCCTAGGGTGCAGGCACATCCGTCGCATGCTCAGCCTTGAGCACCAGCCCCCATGCGGCGAGAGCGCTCAATCATGAGCGCTCTCGCATCGTGAATCCGAAGAGAATGGGCGGCAAACACACCCGATTCTGAGGAGCATCGTCGTGAACATCACGTTGTATGGAGTCACATTGGATTGTCCCGACGCTGGGAAACTGGCCGCCTTCTATGGCGACTTGACGGGCACAGAAGTCACCTACAGTTCCCCTGAGATGGCTGCACTATCCGGCGAGGGTGCCGTCCCGATCAACTTCCAGGCTGTGGAGGGCTACCAAGCACCCAAGTGGCCGAGCCAAGAGGTGGGCCAGCAGTTCCACCTGGATTTCGGTGTCGATAACCTTGAGGCCGCCGAGAAGCGCGCGATCGAACTGGGCGCGACCCGTGCCGAACCTCAGCCGAACGCCGAGAAGTGGCTCGTCATGCTCGACCCCGCTGGGCACCCCTTCTGCCTATCCAAGATGTCTTGAGCTGAGGCGGGCTCTGCTACTCCAGCGGGCCCGCACCCCTTCAGGGGGTCACGGGTGGAGCTAAGGGGATTCGAACCCCTGGCCTCTTCCATGCCATGGAAGCGCGCTACCAACTGCGCCATAGCCCCGTTGACGAGTCCCCTCCGTCCTAGCGGAGGGGACTCGTCAACGCAACGCCGCTCGGGCGGCCCTCGGAAGGGCCGAGGCGATGGACTCCATCGCCTCGTCGTCGTGGGCGCCCGAGAGGAACCACGCCTCGAAGGCGGAGGGGAAGCGAGACCCCCTGATCGAGCATGGCGTGGAAGAACCTCTTGAAGGCCTCCGTGTCCTGCTCCTGGGCGTCGCTGTAGTTGCGGACCTCGCCGTCGCGGAAGAACACCGAGAACAGGTTGCCTGCGCGTTGCACCACGTGAGGCACCCCGGCCTCGTCCAGGGCCTCGTGGACCATCGCCTGGAGTTGCTCGGAGCGACGGTCGATGTGTTCGTAGACCGCGGCATCGGCCAGATTCAGCGTGGCGATCCCGGCAGCTGTCGCCAGCGGGTTCCCGGACAGGGTCCCGGCCTGGTAGACCGGGCCGAGCGGAGCCAACAGGTCCATGACCTCCTTGCTCCCGGCCACCGCCGCGAGCGGCATGCCCCCTCCGACGACCTTGCCGAAGGTGAACAGGTCCGGCTTCCAGCTCGGCTGCTCGACCCCAGCCTCGAACCCCCGCCACCCGACTGGGGAGACCCGGAACCCGGTGAGCACCTCGTCGAGGACCATCAGGGCACCGTGCGCTGCCGTGAGAGCGCGGATCTCCTGGTTGAAGCCCTGGACGGGCGGCACCACACCCATGTTCGCCGGGGCGACCTCGGTGATCACGCAGGCGAC
>CAKZJI010000488.1 GCA_936941515.1 uncultured Propionibacteriaceae bacterium | reverse complement strand
CTAGAACGCGTCTCGATATTCGCGCCCTGAAGCTCTGGAACGCTCATGTCAGGGGAAGCCTCAATGTAGGCGATGGTCACGCCCTTGCCGGTGTAGCCCTTGTCGTGGAGATCCTTTAGATGGAATGCATCTGCATAGTCCTGTCGGGTGATCGCATCGTCAGCCATCGCGGCAGGGGGGACTGACGATACGGGCAGCATGAGGGCTGCCAGCATCGTCAGCATTCCCGCGCGGCGAAGGCCTGTTGTGGCGCGTGTCACCATTTATCCTGATCGTCGGTCTTCATCGGCTTCAGGGATGAGGCATCACCCGCGCCGAAGGCAGAGGAATCAATGGCCTCAGTCGTTTCGTCATCAATGCGTACCGCCTTGTATCCCATGAGCTTGCGGGACTTCTTGTCATCCCTTGAGCGCCCTCCAGCGCCGCCATGCGCGCCGGCCATTCCCATGGGTCCAGCACCGCCTGCCCTGCCGCCGGCTCCACCTGGCTTGGCTCCAGCTCCGCCAGCGCCACCCGCGGAACGCATGGCCGAGTTCCGCATGCTGGCTGCCGAGCTGCTGCCGCGGATGCCGCCCTTGGCACCTGTGCCAGAACCGACGGTTCCCGCGGTTCCCATGCCAGCCCCTGCCGCTCCCATACCGGGGGGCATCATGACTCCGCCGGCCATCCCAGCGGCTCCGCCAACGCCGCCCAGGCCGCCCGCGCCGCGGGCTGCCAAAGCACCGGCCCCAGAGCCCACCAAGCCGCCGACGATGCCGCTGGCCTTGGTGGGGTTGGGCGTGCCGCCGAGGGCGGGGTGGGAGAAGTCAGAGCGCCAGCGAGGATCATCAATATCCGTCACGGGGGCAGGTATGTATCCCCCCACGGGGCCATCAGGGGTGACCTTTCCGCCGATGGGGTACTTGAGCGCATCCTCAGGCCACCGGGGTTTTTCCGAACCTGACCCACCGACTCCTGGGGAGGTGCCGCCCGGGGTGACGCCCCTGCCCTGACCACTTCCGACGCCAGGGCTGGGCTGACGGATGATCCCGCCCTGACCTGGGGCAGGCTTGAGGAGCCGACTAATGGCTGGAGCAGCGGCCCCAGCCCCGACAGCAGCGCCGACTCCGGCTCCTGGGGGTAGGGAACCGGCAGCTCCGCCTCCGGCTCCTCCGGGTAAGGAACCGGCAGACCCCGAGCCCCCACCGTAGCTGCCTTGACCACCGGCTCCGCCGCCTTGGCCAGGTCCATGCGTGCCATTTCCTGAACCTGAACCCCCTGAATTTGACATGTCAGAATCAGAATGGGGGATGCCATTGTTGAAGCTCGGGTCAGTTACGTCGAAGCCATTGCTCTTCAGCTCGTTATTCATTGTGTTCAGAGTCTGTAGCGCAAGTAGCTCCCGCTCCTGATTTTTCTGCTGCTCAACTCCCTCGAGGTATTTCTCCACGGGCATGAGAACACCCATCCAGTTCACCTCTTTGGTGACGTTGAGCAGGCCTGACTCCACGGGGGAGAGTAGATCTGGGGACAGGGATTTGTAAACCTCTGTTGCCTTCGCAATTGCCTCGCGGGCCTGCCTGTGGCTTTTCTGGAGCTTGTCGAGATCCTTCTCGTTCCTGTCGAATGACGCGATGTCCTCATCTAGCCGTTTCTCGATGGATCTTTTGACCTCTCCGGAGATGCCGGGGTTCTCCTTAACCTTGGAGACCAGGTCGCGGGCCTTATTGAGGTTGACCTTCACTGAGATCATGTATCCAATCAAATCGTGGAGGCCGTCTTCACTCAAGTTGGCCACGTCCTGCAGCCTGTTGTAGTAAGGGGTGCTTACCATGATCTGCCTTTCTGGGATCAGCCGAGGGGGTCGACTTCAGTGGAGGTGTCGTAGGAGTAGGGGCCGGGCTTGTTCGCGGTATATTCAGGCCCGCCTTGGGTCTGCAGCTTCTGTTGGATCATGACCTGGACCGCTTCAGTGTTCTGTTCGTTTTCCTCCAGCGTTTTTGCGCTCTCCGCCAGGGCCTCGACGAATTCCTGCAGCCGTTCCTCAAGTTTGAGGAAATTCTCGCTCAAGATAAGGAGATTTTTCTCGTATCTTGCCTTGTAGGTCAGGGCCCCGGATTCCACACCCCACTTGCGTTCGCTCTGCGAGGTGCCCTGGAGCTCCAGGTAGTTTGCTATATCGCGGGCTGCTGGGGCCGCGTCGTCGTGTATGATCGCCTGCGACTTCGCCGTTTGCTCCCGGTTGTATTCAAATTTCTCATCACCGCTCATCAAGAACTCCTGCCAAGGTAGAGATGCTCCCAGACATCATAGTTCGTCGAGGGGGTCATGTCGCGGGTCCCCGGCGGTTCGGGCGCTGTGAGGGGGTGTGGATGAACCCAACCGCCGGCGCGGGGTGTGGTGGTGTTCGGGGCTCAGGGGCTTGTCAGAGCGGTATCGCGGTGGGACGGAGCGTGGGCTGAGCCTTGTGGGGAGGCAGCCGAACTTGCCTCTGGCTGGGACGGGCTCAGTGGCCTCGTCACTCGCGGCTGGGGGCTTCTGTGTGGGAGGCGACGGCCTGCCCTCTGGTAAAGTACGCGCACCAGCCGAGGCTGGACCGGAGGCTTAGGCGCCTCCCTGATGAGAAGATCGGACATGCCGTGCAAGTTGATTTTTCAAACATAGAGCTCGCGCGTTCAGTGCTTGAACGCCAAGCGAACGAACACTTACCAGCCTTGAAGAACCACTTCGACACCTGGGCGAAGCTGGAGTCCAGCGATCTGGGCTTGGTCCTCCAAGTGTTCAGCCCTGCGAACGATGCCGTAGTTGCTGTCGGCGACCAAGTCCTTGATGCCGTTCAGAAGGTCTATGCCCAGGGTGCCGCAAGCCTGAACAACGTGATCGAAACCTACGCGGATGCTGACCTGAAGGCTCATGAGCTGCTTGAGTCCTTGGCTGCCAGTATGGGAGAGGCCATCCCCCCCTTCGAGGATCCCAGAGAGAACCTGCCTGCTCTCGGGGCTGCCAGAGATGATGCGGGACCCTATTACCGCTCTGGGGATCCGAATCTGTTTCAGCAGGCTTATGAAGATGGTTATAAGGCGGGGGACACGATCAGGGGCGAACTCTTCGAAGACATGCCCAACCGCGTAGGCGAGGCCTTGGGGTCCAAGGCCAGCGTTACCGAAGAACAAGACGTCCAGTCCTATCTGGTGACACCTACCGGCTCCGCCAGCGAGATCGAGAATCTTCGCTGGAGCGCCGGTCTCATCCTGGGCTCTCTCGACTGGGTGTTCGAGAAGCTCTTTGGGTTCTCGGCGCTCAATGACCTCGTGTTCAAGCCCTTCGCTGGAGACTGGAACCGCGTCGAGTGCGCTTCGGGAGCCTGGAAGATCGCCAGTGACGCCTTCGGGGCGATCTCCGAGAACACAACTGGCATCTTGCCTGGTCTGGCTGAATGGACTGGCAAGGGGTCGGAGCAGTTCGCGCTCGCTGCTGCTGCCATGG